>JAEWME010000276.1 GCA_023393265.1 Bacteroidota bacterium
GATCGTATGAAGACCGTGCTGTGCCACCAGATTTTTCACACGGGAATAGCTTTCGCCTTTGGGCATTTGCATCTTCATCCATCGCGGAAGCCGCTCGCGGTCTTTCAGTTCAGTTGTCATCCTTCGTAAAATTTGCCCAAAATTACAGCTTATTATCCGAAGAAAAGAATAAGAATCAGCATTTCGACTCATAAAAGCAGGAAGTGGTAACGGGAAACGACGGGGATTGTTATTTTTGTAACCCGATAGAAAACGAGTGCATGAAATTCCTGATCAGAATATTGTTTTTACTGGCGCCGCTCGCTGTTTTGGGGCAAAACCCCGACTTACAGAATATGCCTGCACTCGCCAGCCGGTACTACCAAAACAAGGAATTTGCAAAAGCAGCCGAACTGTATCAGCAAATTTTTGCTTCAACCAAATCTCAGTCCTATTTCAGCATTTATCTCGATTGTTTGCTCGCCATTCCAGATTATGAGCGAGCCGAAAAGGAAATCAGGAAAGGGATACGCGGAACAGGCGACGACGCTTACTGGTATATTCAGTGGGGCTTCCTGAAAAAGGCAATGGGGCAACCAGAAGAAGCAGGTAAAATGTACACCAAAGCGCTTTCGTCGGTCTCCAACAATCCGGTTGATGCGCAAAATCTGGCCAACCAGTTCATCAACCGGCGGGAATACGAGTACGCCGAAAAAGTGTATCTCCAGCTTCGGGGAAAAGGTAATACGGCTCCCTTTAACTACGAATTGGCAAGGGTTTATTACTACATGCGCAATTACGACAAAATGCTGAATGAATACATGGAATGGGCCAAACTGAAAGACGGTAACCTGGAAATCGTAAAAGCAAACCTTCAGTCAATTTTATCGATCGACAACGACAATGAGATTAGCGGTCAAATGCGCAATTTTTTACTGAAACGAATTCAGGCCGACCCTAATGAGATAACGTACAACCGGTTACTGATCTGGCTATTGATTCAGGAAAAAAACTTTCCGGCGGCCATCCGCCAGGCCGTGGCGCTCGATAAAAGAACAGGCCAGGAAGAAGGCAACATTTTCGGGCTGGCCAACATCGCTTCTTCAAATAAAGACTACGACGACGCAGCAAAAGCATACGATTACCTGGTTTCGAAAGGAAAAAACGCCGACTATTATTACCCGGCCGTTCAGCAGCAGGTTCACATGCAATACAACCGTTTTGCAGAAGAAGATCCAATGAACATGGAAAAAGCACGGGCACTTCAGGATAAATTTGACCAAACGTTGAAGTTACTCGGCACAAATGCTGAAACGAGCCTGCTGATTTCGGAATATGCACATTTACTGGCTTTTTATCTCAACAAGGCGGAGGATGCAATTAACCTGCTGAATGAAGCCATCGCGCTACCGCAACTGAAACAGGAACAGCTTGCCATCCTGAAAACCGAACTTTCGGACGTAAATGTGTATGCCGGAAATCTTTGGGACGCCGTACTCACCTACTCGCAGGTAATTGAAAGCAACAAAAACAACTCGCTGGGCGACGACGTGAAATTTAAAAAGGCGAAACTCGGCTACTACATGGGTAACTTCCAGTGGGCAAAAGCGCAACTCGACGCTTTACGGGCAAGCACCTCTAAATTGATTGCCAACGACGCGATGGAACTGTCGCTTTTCATCAACGAAAACATGGACGACGACAGCACAGCAGCACCCCTGCGTATTTTTGCGCGCGCCGACCTGCAAATGTTCAGGAATAATTTTGCCGGAACGCTGGCCGCACTCGACTCCATCACCAAACTTTACCCGTATAATTCGTTGGAAGACGATGTAAATTTCAGGAAAGCAGCCATTCTCCAGAAACAGGGGAAATATGCCGAAGCTGCTGAAATACTTGAATCGATCGTGACTAACAATGGCTCCGACATGCTGGCCGATGATGCGCTTTTCCAGTTGGCGGAAATTTACAGGAATCACCTAAATCAGAAAGACAAAGCGACGGAATGCTACAAAAAGATGCTGACCGACTATCCCGGCAGCATCTACGTGGTCGATTCGCGCACCGAATACAGAAAACTTCAGGATTCGATGAAAACGGATGCCAAACCGGATTCAGAAAAAACCAAAGAGGATCTGTTTTTCGAAGGTAAATCGCCGAATCCATGAAGCAGCAATCGAAAGCTTATCTATATGCACTTTGCGCGGTACTGCTTTGGTCGACCGTTGCAACAGCATTTAAACTCGGCCTCAAAATCCTGTCGCCGCTATACCTCATTCTGGCTGCATCAGCCGTTTCGCTGATTATCTTTTTCCTGATGGTACTCATCCAGGGAAAGCTCAAAGAAGTATTTACCGTTTCGCTGCCGGGGCTAGGCAAATCGGCCCTGCTCGGCGCGCTCAACCCGTTTGCCTACTACCTCATCCTGTTTAAAGCTTACAGCCTTTTGCCTGCACAGGTAGCCCAGCCACTCAACATGATCTGGCCCATTACGCTGGCGCTTCTTTCGGCTTTACTACTAAAACAAAAGATAACGCTGCGAAACATCGTCGCTATTCTGATTAGTTTCACCGGCGTTATTTTCATTTCGTCGCAGGGTAGCTTTTCCGGACTGGCCAACACCAATGTCACAGGGGCGCTACTTGCAGTTGGAAGCAGCATCGTGTGGTCGCTTTTCTGGATTTTAAGCGTCATGGACAAGCGAGACGAGATACTTAAACTCTTCTGGAATTTCGTGTTTGGCTTTGCATATCTACTGATTACAGCAGTTGTTTTCACCGATTTTCATATTCCTGAAATGAAAGGACTGGCGGCAGCCAGCTACATTGGCATATTCGAACTGGGCATCACCTTTGTGCTTTGGACCAAAGCAATGCACTTAAGTGAAAACAACGCAAAAACCGGGACACTCACTTTTCTGTCTCCTTTTCTCTCGCTTATTTTCATTCATTTTATCCTGGGCGAAACCATCTACGTGACGACGTTCATCGGGCTGGCTTTTATTATCTCCGGAATCTGGTTTCAGCAAAAAAAAGTGCCTGAGTAACAAAGTATCTGAGTGCCTGAGAAGAAAAAAAATGGTTTTTACTATGGAACTTAGGCACTCAGGTACTAAGGAACTCTTTTACTTATAAAAAGCATTAACTTTGAATACAGACAATTCGACGAATGGAGAAAAAACCCGTTAAAATACTTGGCATCGACCCGGGAACAAATGTGATGGGCTACGGACTGATTGAAGTGATTGACAACAAACCTCGATTGCTTCAGGTGGGGGTTATTAAAACGGCAGGGTTTACCGACCATTACCAAAAGTTGAAGCATATTTTCGAGCGTTCCAATGCCCTCCTGAATGAACTGATGCCGGATGAACTGGCAATTGAATCGCAATTCTACGGAAAAGATATTCAGGCAATGCTGAAATTAGGCCGTGCGCAGGGCGTTGTGCTGGGACTGGCATTGAGCAAAAACATCCCTGTTTTTGAATACGCGCCACTGAAGGTAAAACAGGCTATTACCGGAATGGGGCGAGCGGCCAAAGAGCAGGTTGCTTTCTTCCTGAAAAACATGTTCAGCCTGACAGAGCTTCCCAAAGAACTCGATGCCACCGATGCCATTGGCGTGGCCGTTTGCCATTACCTGCAAATGAGAAGCCCGGTGCATAAAAGCGGTGCAAAAAGCTGGAGCGATTTTGTGAAGAAAAACCCCGACCGGGTTTCAAAATAATACCGGGAACAGAAATCTATCCTTTGCCGTTCCGCTTTAGCGAACGGACAGAAGAAATCCAAAATAAAAGCCGCTCCCTTTTCAGGAAACGGCTTTTGTATTTTTCGTGGTGCGTAAGGACGTTGCATGCAACGTCCCTACATACCATTATACCTTAGGGTCTTCGGATTTTGGTGCAGGTGCATCCGAGGCCGGTGTTCCTTTCAGAATATTGGGTAATTCCAGACCGGCCGATTTGAATACATCGTCGAGCGGAGGAATAGAGCCCAACATGCCCTGCATGAAATTGGCTGTTGAGGTTTTGCCGTCTTTTCCCTGCCCGGTTTCCCAAACAGTGACTTTGTCGATCTTGATGTTCTTGATGGCCTCAACCTGCGTTTTAACCAGTTCAGGAAGCTTGTCGGCAATCAGCAGCATCACGGCATCTCTCGAGCTGTTTCCGGCAGCTTTCACCAGCGTGTCGAAACCTTCTGCCTGTTTGCTCAGGATCTCGAAGGTACCTTTTGCCTGTGCTTCCATCTTCATGAAAATAGCATCGGCTTCCCCTTTGGCCATGCGCCGGGTTTGTTCGGCCACAGCTTCAGCATCAATTTCCATTTTCTGTTTCGAGATTTCAGCCGAAACCACTACGTTGGCAGTCTGCGTAGCTTTTTCACGAAGTGCACGGGCAACCTCAGCTTCTTTCTCAGCAGCATAAGCTTCTTCCAGCGCCTTGGCTTCCATAACTTTTTCCGCAGCAACCGCTTTTCTGCGGGCTTCTGCTTCTTTTTCACGGCGGTCGGCATCCGAATTGGCAATGGTGATTTTGGCAACGTTTTCACCCTGAACAGCTACAGAGTCGGCTTTGGCAACCTGAACACGCTGTTCCTGCAATGCTTCTGCCTGTCCAATTTCACCGTCCCGCGTCTTTTCAGCCACACTTTTCTTGGCATCGTTGATGGCTTTTGCAGCCGCTTCTTTTCCCAAAGCTTCGATGTAGCCCGATTCATCGTTGATGTCGGTTACGTTTACGTTGATCAGTTTTAACCCGATCTTTTTCAGTTCAGCTTCTACATTCGACGAAACGGCAGCCAAAAACTTGTCGCGGTTGCTGTTTATTTCCTCAATGTCCATTGTGGCAACCACCAGACGCAACTGACCGAAAATAATGTCCTTGGCCAAGTTGCTCACCATATCCTGAGTCAATCCCAGCAAACGTTCAGCGGCGTTGGTCATTACCCCAGCTTCAGTAGAAATACCGACCGTAAAGCGGGAAGGCACATCGACGCGGATGTTTTGCTTACTCAGCGCACTTTTCAGGTTAATTTCAATAGAAATGGGTGTCAGGTCGAGAAACTGGTACGACTGGATGATCGGCCAGATAAACGCGGCACCGCCGTGGATACATTTCGCGGAACGCGATTCGCTTTCGACGCCTTTCCCCACTTTACCGTAAACCACCAGGATCCGGTCGGAAGGACAGCGCTTATAGCGTTTCAGCATCGCAACAATGATCACAAAAAAGAACAGAACGGCGATGGTAACCATCGTTACAAAATAATCATTCATCATAGCTTGTGGATTTTTGGGTGTTATTAAAATTTGGTTTTGTGATTAATTTCTTCTGACGAGCAGCAACTGGTCATTGATAATGTCGACAACCTGAATCAGTGTTAATGTTGAAATTGGTTCCGGATCGTCGGTGATGGCATCGAGTGTTTCGAGCGTGCCCTGAACAGTGATTTGCACCTTACCAACGCCTCTTCGGCGGGGTGGAATGGAGAGATAAACCTCGCCCGAACGACCAATGGCATTCCGGATATTCATGTTCCCGGTTTCGGCTAGCTTCGACATAAAGTAGAACAAGGTGGCCATGGCCAGCATCATGAGGAAGCCGCAGATAAATGAAAACAAAATTACCTGCCAGCCGGGTAAGCCAAGACTAATGAACCCGAGCCCCGACCAGCCGAACATCGTAAAAAAGCCGATGATGTTTTTAAGCGACAAGAACTGGAAAGGGATTCCGTCGCTGTCGGCGTTGAAAGGATGATCTACCTCGGTCGGCACATCGCTGTCGACATCGGAACCGAAAATGCTGATGACAACCAGAAATATAAAGACCACGGTTGCCGGTGCGGTAATAAGCCAGTAAATCTGAGACATCAGGTCGATCTGGCTCCATTGTGGAATGATTGATAGTAGCATAAATGGTTTTTTGGGTGTTATTGGGAATAAATATACTGAAATAGCGGAAGATTATGGTTTGAAAAAATTACGGGACTGAGCTTTTTACCGGCAAATTCAGGAATTTTTCGCCTAAGCCAAAGAAGGGCATGGAAAAATGGCAGAACTTCCGGAAAAATCCACTCGTCGGAACAG
>JAEWME010000319.1 GCA_023393265.1 Bacteroidota bacterium
AGCGCTGAATTAAACATGACATCAGCATTTTCCTGGTACGGGAAAATATTGCGGTCCTCTCCCGCCCTCACGCTCGGCCACCGCCTGATGGTCTCTTGTGCCGTATAGCTCCTGTATTTACTATCCCTGATCATCCTTCGGATCAATCTGTTATCAGTTGTTGATATGTGATTCTGATCATCGATAGAAATCTGGGTTAGCGCCGAAAGGAAGATTTTAAATGTATTTTTCGGATCAATATGGGGCACCAGTTCCGGGTTCATTCCGTGAATTCCTTCAACAATCAGAATTCCTCGGCCATCCAGTTTCAGTTTTTTTCCTGAAGGCGCTTTCCGCCCAATGGTAAAATTGAAACGTGGCAATTCGATGGTCTCGCCATTAAAAAGCTGAATTAACTGGTAGTTGAAATATTCGATGTCGATGGCTTCGATGGCTTCGAAGTCGTATTCGCCATTTTTGTCGCGGGGCGTTTTTTCACGATCGACAAAATAGTCATCCAGCGAAATGAGCACTGGTTTCAGTCCATTCACGGCCAGCTGCACCATCAGGCGTTTACTGAAAGTTGTTTTTCCTGAGGCCGATGGCCCGGCAATCAAAACAATCTTTACTTTCTCCTTACGCTCGCAAATTTGATTGGCGATCTCCGCAATTTTCTTTTCCTGCAATGCTTCCGATATCTTCAGAATGTCGCCGCTATTTCCATTCATGGTGTATTCATTCAGATTAGCCAAATTCGGCACATCCAGAATTTCGACCCATTCCTTGTGCTCCTGAAATACCCCAAAAAGCTTATCTAACTTATTGTAAGCTTGTACTTCGGAGAACTTTTCAGGATTCGGAATTCTAAGCAAAAGACCATCATAATATGGCACAAGGTCGAAGACAGAGATAAAACCAGTTGACGGAGCCAAATGTCCGTAGAAATAATTAGCCAGGTCCCCCATAAAATAAACATAGGTAAAAAGCGAACCCTGCTGCTCAAAAAGTTTTGCTTTAAACGGCAAACTTTGATTTTTGCAGATTTCAACTGCTTCTTCTGTCGGTAACCCGACCTTTCGGAAGGGAATATTTCGTTCGATCAATTGTCGCATTTCCGACTTAATGGCAAAAATATCCGATTCGGTGATTGGCCGGTCAAGTCCGGCTAATTCGCAATAGTAGCCACGCGAAATTCCGTGCATCACTTTCAGTTTTACCTGCGGAAAAACTTCGCGAATTGCGCCGTATAGAATAAAAATCAGCGATCGCACATAAAGCCGCATCCCGTCGGGATGAGAATAATCGATAAACTCTACTTTTTTGTTTTTAACGACAACAAACGACATTTCCTTTACCCGGTTATTTACCAGAGCCCCGATCACAGGATTTTTCAGTTTAATCTGTAAATCGTTCCTGATTTCTTCCAGCGAAATGCCAACAGGATAGGCCTTCTTTACGCCATTATTGATACAGTAAATGTCAATTATATTCATACACTATTATTTGTCGTTTAAAGGTTATTACTGTCTCGCGACAGGTTTCGTTCCCGCTTTAACGGAACTTTTATTTTTGGTTTCTTTGTCAATTTTAGCGCGTTCGCTTGTGTGTTCCAGCTCTTGCTTCAAATACCGGGCTGTAAACGATTCAGTATTCTGAATTATTTCTTCAGGTGTTCCGAAACATACCACGCGCCCACCATCTTTTCCACCTTCAGGGCCAATGTCAATGACGTGGTCAGAAACTTTGATCACATCCATGTTGTGCTCAATAACGATAATCGTATTTCCACGGGCGACCAGTTTATTCAGTACTTCAAGCAAAACACGAATGTCCTCGAAATGAAGCCCGGTAGTCGGTTCATCCAGGATATAAAGGGTTTTTCCGGTATCTTTTTTTGCAAGTTCGGTAGCCAGTTTTACGCGCTGTGATTCACCTCCCGAAAGAGTCGTAGATGCCTGCCCGAGCGTAATGTAACCCAATCCTACATCCTGAATGGTTTTCAGTTTATGCGAAATCGACGGAATATGCTCGAAAAATTCGACGCCTTGATTGATGGTCATATCAAGCACATCACTGATCGACTTTCCCTTGTAGCGGACTTCCAACGTTTCGCGGTTATACCTACGACCGTTACACGTGTCGCAATGTACATACACGTCGGGAAGGAAATTCATTTCGATTTGCTTCATCCCGCCACCCTGGCAATCTTCGCAGCGGCCACCTTTCACATTGAAAGAAAAACGGCCAGGTGTGTACGCCCTGATTTTCGCCTCAGGAAGTTGTGCAAACAAGTTACGAATATCGGAGAAAACGCCGGTATAAGTCACCGGGTTACTGCGTGGTGTACGACCCAACGGCGACTGATCGACCTGCACCACTTTATCGATGTGTTCCAATCCCGAAATCGACTCGTAGGGCAGCGGATCTTTCAGCGAACCATAGAAATGCTGGCTCAAAATAGGCTGCAAAGTCGCGTTAATGAGTGTTGACTTTCCGCTTCCGGATACGCCAGTCACGCAAATTAGCTTGCCGAGCGGAAAATCGACAGAAACATTTTTCAGGTTATTGCCGGTGCAGCCTTTCAGCGACAGCACTTTCCCGTTACCTTCAATTCTCTTCTCCGGAACTTTTATTTCAGCTTCGCCAGTCAGGTACTTCGAGGTAAGTGTTCCGGCACCAATGACCTCCTGTGGTGAACCGGCTGCTACAACATGACCGCCATGAATGCCTGCATGAGGTCCCATGTCAATCAGAAAATCGGCGTTCAGCATCATGTCCTTGTCATGCTCTACTACGATCACAGAATTGCCGGTGTCGCGTAATTGTTCCAGCGAATTAATCAAGCGTAGGTTATCGCGGTGATGGAGGCCAATACTGGGCTCGTCGAGAATGTAAAGTACATTCACCAGTTGCGAACCAATTTGAGTAGCCAGACGAATTCGCTGTGATTCGCCACCCGAAAGGGTCCGCGAAGTACGGTCGAGTGACAAATAATTCAGCCCGACATCTTCCAGAAAATAAATCCGATCGCGAATTTCTTTAATCACTTCCACTGCAATCTTGCGCTGCCTATCAGTCAGTCGGTCTTCCAGGTTATTGAGCCAGGCGCTCAGTTCCGAAATATCAAGCCGCGCCAGTTCCGAAATATTTTTATCATCAATTCTGAAATAAAGCGACTCCTTTTTCAGGCGCATGCCGTTGCACTCGGGACAGGCGATTTCACGCACAAACTGGTTGGCCCATTTCTGCGCCTTTTGTGATGGATTGTCGTCTTTCTGCGCATCGATGTATTTGATGACGCCTTCATAACTCATCATGTAATTCATCGAAACTCCAAGCGGCGAATTCTTCAGTTGAATCCGTTCGTTGGTACCAAAAAGGATGGCATTCAATCCATCTTCAGGAATATCTTTGATAGGTGTTTTTAGGGTAAACCCATACATCTCGCCCAAAGCTTCTATTTGCCAGAATACCAGTGTATTCTTGTGCGGTCCAAGCGGTGCAATTCCGCCATTCTGGATACTTTTCGTATTATCAGGAACAATCTTTTCGAGATCAATTTCGCTGATTGTCCCCAGTCCGTTGCATTTGGGACAGGCGCCCTGCGGCGAGTTGAACGAAAAGTTGTGAGGCGCGGGTTCGTTGTACGAAATGCCCGTTGTCGGACACATCAACTGTCGGCTATAATATTTCACAGCCTGTGTGTCGTGATCGAGGATCATACAAATTCCCTGACCGTTTTTCATGGCCACCTGAAGCGAATCACGCAAGCGCTTGTCGCTGGCATCATCAACAACCAGCCGGTCGATCACAATTTCGATGAAGTGGTTTTTATACCTGTCGAGTCGCATAGCGGCCTTCAACTCTGTCACTTCACCGTCGATTCGGGCTTTCAGGAAACCTTTTTTCAGGATTTGCTCGAACAACTCGCGGTAATGTCCTTTTCTGCCTTTTACAACAGGCGCAAGAATGAGTATTTTCCTCCCGGCGAAGGAACTCTTTATCAGGCTAAGAATCTGGTCGTCAGTATATTTCACCATTTTTTCACCTGTATTGTAGGAATAAGCCTCGCCGGCACGGGCATATAACAGGCGAAGAAAATCATAGATTTCGGTTACCGTTCCAACGGTTGAGCGGGGATTTTTATTGGTAGTCTTTTGCTCGATGGCAATCACAGGACTCAAGCCTGTAATCAGATCAACATCCGGGCGGTCCATGTTTCCCAGGAATGAGCGTGCGTACGCCGAAAAAGTCTCGATGTAGCGGCGTTGTCCTTCAGCATAAATGGTATCAAAAGCCAGCGACGACTTACCGCTCCCGCTTAAACCGGTAATTACAGTCAGTTTATTTCGAGGTATCTCAACATTTATATTTTGCAGGTTATGTACCCGCGCACCATGAACTTTGATCAGGCTTTCCTCTTCTACAGGCTGATCTGTATGATTCGTTTCTGTTTTCTGCATTGTTTTCAATTCGATTTTAAACGATAATCTTTCTCCGGAATCTTCAATATGTAAGTTCGTTTGAGCGGATTCTTCAGGTAAGTTTCCCGCAGCCAGGGATTAAAATTTTTGAGTTCCTTATACGAGATTCCCTTACTGATGGCGTAATCGGCCAGGTTGGCCACCGATCCATGTAACTCTACATTATCCGTTTTTATGATTGGGTAAAGCTGTTTCTTCGGAATTTTGAAGCCATATTCTTCCGGATGCTCCATCACCAGCTTAAGCGCCAAAATCCGGAAAACATATCTCGTTGTTTCGTCAACAAATAACAAATCGTAATAGCTCTTCGCTTTCTGAACAGCCATTTTCTGGTCAAGCCCGGCTCTTCCTCCATTGTACGAAGCAGCAACCAGTGCCCAGCTTCCATATTTCGCATAAGCCGATTTGAGCAGTTTGCAGGCCACGATTGTTGCTTTCTCTATGTTATAGCGTTCGTCGACCTCGCTGTTCACCTCCAGTCCATTTTCGCGTGCAGTTGATTCGAGCAACTGCCAAAAACCTGCGGCCTTTGCAGGCGACAAAGCCCTCGGATCGAAACCACTTTCGGCAACACACAGGTATTTAAAATCTTCAGGAACGCCATTTTCTTTTAAAATGGGTTCGATGATTGAAAAATAACGAGGTGCACTTTTGATATAACGAATGGTTTGCGAATGAAAATAAGCAGTTGAAAGTAACTCGCGGTCCAGATTTTCGCGCACATCGTAATACTCCATTGGTACTTTCTCTCCAGCAAAGTCGAGTTTTTCGGGCAACTCAACCGGCGTAAACCAAAATCCACCTGTCGTGTCGGGCTTTTGCTGAACACCCGACGAACACGAAGTAAGTGGCAAAGCAAGCCCGAGCTGCACAACAAACAATAACCGGTAGAACCGGGCAAATATTCTGTATTTCATCTTTCTTCTCAAAATTTGACAATCTGCAAAAATAGTTGATTTAAAATCCTCAGTCAAATAAGCTTTGTGTGAAAAAAATAAAAACCGGTCAAAAAAATTTATTTTGACCGGTTTTTTTCTCAGAGGATACCACAGTGTACACCCAATGTCGCGGTAATGCGGACTAATTGTTCTTTTCCGCAACGGAAATAAATCCGATGCTTATATTTTCAATTCAACTTTTATATCAGAACTGATAGCTCAAACCTGTATAAACACCGATGGTGTATGGTTTATACGAAACTGAGCTATTGCTGTTCAACGAATTGAGATAATATTTTATGCGGGGCTCTACATTCAGGAAAAACCGCTTCGACAAACCATATTTGAAACCAAGGCCGAGGCTACCGCTGTATGAAACAGACTGCATATCTGCAGTTTCGCCAACAACATTCGAGCCGGAAGCGTTTTGCATCGATACCTGGTTACCGACCAACACATTCGAACTGAGTCCGCCCATCATTTCAACCCCGAATCGCTTATCCAGAATGGTATACCGCAGGTAAACCGGAATCTCGATGTATTCGAAACTCTGCGACATTTTGACATCAGAAACAACAACGGTTGAGCTAAGCATTTTGTCTTCAGGACTTGTACCCAGGTCGACACCATTCGGAACACCATTAAACTCAATCACACCAGCCGTACTATTGATACTCATTTTGTTGGTTTTTGCGTCAAGGCTCACATTCGTATTCAAAAAACCTTCGCTAACGCCGGCGTACATATCTGATGAACGAGCGTGCACCGAGTTTCCCGAAGATTGCTCCAGCGCCGAATAATAAATACCGCTCTGAATGCTGAGCCTCTTGCCGGTCTTTACGGCAACAGACAAACCGCCGCCCAACTCAACCGGATTACTGTTCGACTCATTCAGCATGTTGGCCGCATAAGCCTGTGCATGACTGGATTTAGAAACATTGTAAACCGGCGAAACCTGAGCACCAACAGACCAGCGCCGCTTATCTTTTGCGGCATTATCAGCCATCACCGATTGCTGGTTCTGCCTGATAATTTGTTCGTCAAAAGAAAGTAAACCAAGTTCGTTCTCCGGAATTTTTGGTTGGGCCACCGGACGAATAGCAAACTGAGCATTTTCAGGAGCAGGTTTGTAGCTTTTACTTTTCAGCATGGACATTGCTTCCCGTCTGCTTTCCTGAGAACCTGGCATAAAAGCCACATTCTGATTCTGATCAAGTCTGTTTCCGCCAATTTTTGCTTTTTCAGATTTTACATTCTTGCTCGCCACTACCGCAACTTTTTCGGTAACAGCAGTTTCGGCAAGCGTTTTTTCCTCTTTCGCCTGAGACAAAGATGTATTCAATGTATCTTTCAGCGGCGCAACAGTTTCTATGCCAGCAGCCATTTGTTTGTCGCCGCTCATTTCGCTGATCTGCCAACCAGCGACAAAAGCGATCATAAGCGCAGCCGCGATACCGGCAACACGCCAGAAAATCAGCCGCTTTTTTCGCTTCGCTTCTGCAACACCCGACAAAACCCTTTCGAGCAGGTAAGCAGGCGGTTCCTGCTCAAAATCCTGTAATTTATTGCGGAATAATTCGTCTATATTTGTTTCTTTCTTCATGCCGTATGATTGTTTTTGGCATTTATTTCCCCAAAATTTTCTTTAACCTTTTTCTTTAAAATCTCGCGCGCCCTGGCCAGGTTCGACTTCGAAGTTCCCTGCGTTATCGACATTTCCTGTGCTATTTCCTGGTGCGACATCCCCTCAATCACGTAAAGGTTGAAAACCAACCTGTAGCGCGGCGGCAACTGCTGAATAAGTTTCAGCAAATCGTCAGCCGAAATTTTTGCAATAACATCATCGGAAAAATTAGGTGAATCATAAACGGCCACATCTTCCACCGGGTAAAGCAAATGCTGCTTCCTCAACTTTTCGAGCGACACATTAACCATAATTCGCCTGATCCATCCTTCCAAAGAACCATCATGTCTGAAAGTCTTCAGGTTATTGTAAACCCTGATGAAACCTTCCTGAAGATTATCCTCAGCCTCAGTTGAGTCTTTGGCATAACGCAGACATACACCATACATTTTTGCAGAGAATGTGTGGTACAATTGGGCAAGCGCCTTCTGTTTGCCGTCGATACAATCGTTTATGAGCTGCTCAAATTCCTTCAAAGTCCCGAATAATTTCTTTCAATCAAAATTAATCGTTTTGCCTCAATTTTCAGATAGTCTGCAAGCCTATGCCACCGCTCTGCCCAAATATTTACCGGTTTATCAGCTAAACTTTCGGGCGACCCAATTGTGAATCATGATCACTTCAGCATTTCAGGTTGCCCGACTATGAAAAAAAACCATCCGGCAAAAACACTTCCCTTCAAACCATCTTCGGACTTATAGATGCCAGTTGTCTCAAAATAGTTGCGTTAACCCAACAATTGCAGCACACAAAAAAGTGCTTTAAATTTTAATTGATAAATAACTCAGAATAAGAATACTAAAACACAACCTGCCAACAGCAAGCAGAACTTTAGCTTTTAGTTTTTGTTATCGCGGGTATTGTGGCTATTTTTAGAGATACAAATATTAGCGGATTATTTTATGCAGAATTTGAATTACGGAGTGATCGGAAATTGCAGAAGTGCTGCACTCATTTCGGAAAAAGGGAGTATCGAATGGTTTTGTTTTCCCGACTTTGATTCACCATCAATTTTTTCGAAAATTCTTGATGTTCAAAAAGGGGGTGAATTTGGGTTCGAAGTGTCAGATGCTTACGCTATCACGCAGCAATATGTAGAAAATACGAATATCCTGAAAACGCTTTTCACCTCGGACGAAGGTAGTTTCGAGGTTCTGGATTTTATGCCCCGGTATAAGCTTACGGAGAGTAAGAATTACCTGCCTCCTGAAATTTGCAGATATATCCGCATCCTCTCCGGAAGACCAAAATTCAGGGTGAATTATAACCCTAAAATGAAGTATGCAGAAAAAGATGTGATACACAAAACCCACAAAAAATATATCAAATCCAGTGCATCCGACGATCCGCTTGATTGCATTTACCTCTATTCGAATATTCCGTTTTCGTCTATTCTCAGCAAAAAAACAATTGTTCCGGAGAATGATTTATTTATCCTTTTATCGAATAACCAAAAGCTGATTGAAATCGACATTGAACGAATTAACCTGGAATATAACCGAACCAAGATCTACTGGCTGAACTGGGTAACCCGATCAAAGAAATTCACGAAATATAACGACCTCATCCAGCGAAGCTTATTGGTACTGAAAATGATGTCGTACCAACCATCAGGTGCAGTTTTGGCAGCACTCACCACCAGCATTCCCGAAACAATCGGCGAAGTTAGAAACTGGGATTACCGTTTCTGTTGGCTGCGCGACGCCTCCATGTCGATTGACACATTGATGGAACTCGGCCATTACAGTTCTGCCGGAAGGTTTATTTCGTTTATTAAAGGGATTTTAAAATCGAAGCAAGATAATTTCCAGATCATGTATGGAATCAGGGGCGAACGTGTTTTGCACGAAGAAGAACTTTCGCACCTTAGCGGCTTCGAAAATTCGGTACCGGTGCGCATCGGGAACGCAGCTTATTTCCAGAAGCAAAACGACGTATTTGGCTACCTGATGAATGTCATCTATCAATATTACAAGTTCTTCCCGGGCACGCTCGACGATATTGAAGAAATGTGGGAAATTGTGAAAAACATCATCCGTACGGTAATTCTCGACTGGCAAAAACCAGACAAAGGCATTTGGGAAATCCGCAACAATGACAAACATTTTGTTTTCTCGAAAGTGATGTGCTGGGTAACCCTCGACCGCGGTATTAAAATTGCCCAGTTGCTCAACATGAAAGAGTATGCCAAACGATGGAAGGCCGAGGCTGAAAAAATAAGGAAAGATGTTCTGGAAAACGGATGGAACGACGAATTACAGAGTTTCACTCAAACCTATCATGAAACAGACATGGACGCATCGCTTCTCCTGATGGAAGAATATGGGTTCATTCAGGCTTCAGACGAACGATTCAAAAAAACGGTTCAGGCCATCAAAAAAGAACTTTTCTACAATGGTTTGATGTATCGCTACATCAATGCCGACGACTTTGGGCGTTTGTCATCGTCATTCACAATATGTACTTTCTGGCTCATCAAAGCACTTTTTGTAACGGGAGAAATAGAAGAAGCAGAAGAAATTTTCAGCAAAATTGTTGGTTATTCAAATCATTTAGGATTATTCAGCGAGGATCTCGACTTCAAAACCAAGCGACAACTCGGAAACTTTCCACAGGCATATTCACACCTGGCCCTGATTAACACGGCCGTTTTATTCTCGGAACGACGCCACATCTCGAAGTTTATCAGGCCTTAGGCGCCGCGAACATGGCTTCATCGGGTTTTAGCCTGACTTTTACAAAACAATCGGGATAATTCTTCTGGATAAAATCGATGACCTTTTCCCTGACATCAACGCGCAGGTCCCAGTTCTTCGACGAATCACCGCTGCTCACTAAAATACGAAGCTCTTTGTAAAGCTCGTTAGCATTGGTAACCTGAACATTTGCAACTCGCTGGTCCCAATCCGGATTATTTTTCACCACTCCTGAAACAAAGCTGCGAACCGCATCGACCGGAAGGTCGTAACCGACATACAGAAAAACAGTTCCAAGAATATTGGCGCTGGTCCTGGTCCAATTCTGAAAAGGTTTCTCCAGGAAATAATTCACCGGCAGCATTAACCGACGCTCGTCCCATATTTTTACGACTACATAAGTCAGGGTAATTTCTTCAATCCGGCCCCATTCCCCTTCCACAACCACCACATCGTCGAGCCTGATGGGCTGCGTGATGGCAATCTGCACACCGGCTAAAAACATGGCAATGCTTTTTTGTGCAGCAAAACCTACGATGATTCCTAAAACGCCTGCTGAAGTCAGCAAACTTTTACCAATGTCTTTTGCCCCGTCAAACGTCATCAGGATAATAGAAACAGAAATGATAACGATAAGCGTATTGGCTATATTCTGAAACACGGTCAATTGGGTGAGGCGCTTTCGTGCCTCCAGGTTATCAGCAACCGAAACATCGAGCTTTTTATAAAGAAAATAGTTGGCCAGTTTCACAAACTTGGTCAGCATCCAGCCTATTGAAAGAATGAGTACGATGTTGTTGAAATGAACCAGGTAGTTATAGAAGGTCACATCCTTCAGAAAAACATCCGTAAAAAGCTTGAGCATCAACCAAATGACGATCCACAAGAGCGGTATTTTGAATAAATCGAGCATAAAGTCATCGCGCAGGCCGACTGTCTTTTTCGTGTATTTTTTTAGTTGCTTGTACAAGAATACATAAGCGAGTAGAAAAGCTGCCATCACGGCAATCATGGTAATCATTCCGGCGATGTTTATTGTTTCTCCTGAGTTTTCCATTTTAATAATTTTTTGAGTGAATAAATCGGTTTGATCAATCAGTCATCAAGCTCTGAAGAAAGGGGACTGTATCGCGCTGCAATAAGCTGTACCGGGCGTGATCGGAGATAGAACCAACTTTGATGGTAATTGCTTCGGCCGACAATGCGTGAAACATATCATCGTCGGTAATATCATCTCCCATTGCCAGCACAAAATCATAGTTATCGCGTGACAACAACCGGGTTGCTTCGGTTCCTTTGTTTACCCCTATGGTTTTCACTTCTACAACCTTATTCCCACGCATAATCTGCAAGTTCAGGCGGGAACAAGGCATCATCAAAGCATTTATCAACTGTTTTTCCCGAAGTTCAGCCAACCATTTATCGCAATTTCGGTAGTGCCAAACAAGTGCAGTTTTTTTTATCTCCATTTTCGAGCCAGGGGTTTTATCTACAATTTGCTGCATAATCTCAAAAACTTCTTCATCTTTCGGGAATAACACACTAACATTGGCATTCCAGACGCCATCATCCTTATAAAAAGCACCATGTTCAGCAGCCATATTAAACCCATAGTCACCCAGCCATTTGTCTAAAAAATCGATATTTCGGCCACTACTGATTACAAGCGTATTTCGCTTATCTGAGGCAAGTTCTTTCAATGTTTCCAACAGCAACCTACCAGGTGTTGCCGTTTCCGGATTTTTGGTAAGAGGAACCAGAGTTCCGTCGTAATCCAAAATAATCAGCCTTTTTGTACCTTTTTTATAGAGTTGTTTAATCTGCTTCGTCAGTTCGGAACCTATTTTCTTCCCTTGAAGCAATTGGTTCTTTTTTTCAATTGCCGCCAGTTCCTTCACAAAATCGCGGGCCCATTTGTTCACGGTCTGTTTTGCAATAGTTTCCTGCATCTTTTCCATTCTCATAACCTTCTCATCTTCAGGCATTGTTAAAGCATTCAGAAAAGCCATTTCAATTTCATCAATATCATTCGGATTGATAATAAGCGCTTCTTTCAATTCTGCAGCAGCGCCAGTCATTTCGCTAAGCACAAGCACACCCGGAGTGTTTCGCTTCACAGCCACATATTCTTTGGCAACCAGATTCATCCCGTCGCGTAAGGGTGTAACAAATGCAAAATTGGCTATATGATACAAGGCCATTAACTCTTCAAAAGGGAAACTGCGATAGAAATAATAAACCGGGCTCCAATTGAGTGTAGAATATGCTCCATTAAGCGAACCGATCATTTCGTCAATTTTGGTTTTCAGATCGGCATACATGTCAACCTGATCACGAGAAGGTACAACCACCATAACAAGCGAAATTTCGCCTCTGTATTCGGGATGATTTTCAAGGAACTGAGAGAAACCTTTCAAACGATGCAAAATTCCCTTACTGTAGTCCAGTCGGTCAACGGAAAGTGCTAACTGGTGGTTACCAAAACTCTCCCTGAGTGTGTCAGACATTTGCTGTACCGTTTTATCCAGAATGGCATTATTATGCAATTTGTAGTTGATGCCCATCGGAAATGCATCCACATGCACCATCCTTTCACCAATATTGATCTCATCTAAATTACAGTCTAGTCCAAGCACCCGGTAGGCAGCACTAATAAAATGCCTCATATAGTCATGCGTATGAAAACCGATTAGGTCGGCACCTAAAAGCCCTTTCAAAATTTCGGCACGTTCAGGAAGAACCCGAAATAATTCGTATGAAGGGAATGGAATGTGATGGAAATAACCAATGCTTATTCCATCAATCCTTTCGCGAAGTAAATTGGGCAAAAGCATTAACTGGTAATCCTGCACCCAAACCATATCTCCGGGTTTGAGTAATTTGGCTGTAACATCACAAAACAATTGATTCACTTCCTGATATGATTCCCAAAATCTGGATTCATATTGAATGTAGGTGTAAAAATAGTGGCAAAGCGGCCAAATTACGGTATTACTATATCCCTCGTAATAATCGCTGATCTGTGCTTCGGATAGAAACACCGGAGAAAAGTTCTCACCTGCCAGTTTTTCCTGAATCTGCTTTTTTTCCTGATCCTCATCAACAAAGATTCCCGGCCAGCCGATCCAATGCTTCTCCCCGAAGTTGGTCAGCGAACCCAGACCGGTTGCAAGCCCGCCTTCACTGCGTTCATAAACGAAATCGTCATCCGCCCGCCCCACTTTTACGGGCAGACGATTTGAAATAATGTATAGTGCCATTTTAAATTTTTTAGTTAAAAAAGTGACAAAAACTCACGCCGATTGGCTTCAAAGGATTGTCGAAAATGGTAGAATGTCTTTAAAGTTAATAAAACAAAACTGGCATCAAGGGTGAAAATCAGCAGTATGTTGTCTTTTATTGGAACAATTCACTTTAGGTTAAGGTTGAATGCCTATTGCGAAAATTAGAAAACACAACCTTAAAAGGAAAGATACAGGAGTCGTGCCCGTTCTGGCCAATCGACACAAAAAAATCTAGATATCAATAAATTAAATACGCAATTTCATCAGGATAGAAAAAAATAGCCTGAACCGATTTTCCTCAGTTCAGGCTATTCAAAAAATAAATAAAAATCTATTTATTTAGTTTGTCATCAATAATCAGTTCCAAAACATCACCGAGGTTCCGGTTCATAGCTGCAATCTGCTGGGGAACAAAACTTGTCGCCGTCATTCCCGGCGTGGTGTTTACTTCCAGAAAGTAAAACTCTCCGTCGTGCAAAATGTAGTCGATGCGCACAATGCCGGAACAGTCGCAAAGGTCGTATATTTTCGACGAAAGTTGCTGCACCTTTTGGGTCAGTTCAGGAGAGATACGGGCCGGGGTAATTTCGTCGGTCATTCCTTTCACATATTTTGCTTCGTAGTCGAAAAACTCATTTTTGGGGATCACTTCAGTCACAGGAAAAATCAATGCCTGATCCGAAAGTTTCACTAATCCGCAAGTGAATTCTTTTCCATCAATAAACTGCTCAACCAAAATATCGTCGCTTTCCTTCATGGCTGCTTCAAGCGCCTCTTTCAGTTGAGCCTTTTCTTTCACTTTGGTCACGCCAAAACTCGAACCCCCGGCGTTTGGTTTCACAAAAACCGGCAAGCCAAGTTCAGCAACAACTGCATCTGCATCAATCGCATCCCCTTTGAAAAACCGTTTCGATTTCGCCATCGTGATGCCAAAAGTCCGGAGATAATTGCTGCAAAAATATTTATTGAACGTAAGCGCCGAAGAATAAATTCCGCAGGTAGAATAGGGTATTTTAACCAGATCGAAATAGCCCTGAAGCTTACCATCTTCTCCGGGCGTGCCGTGAATAGTAATATAGGCAAAATCGAACTGTACCTTTTTGCCGTTAAGCATAAACGAAAAATCACTTTTGTCCACTTTTGCCACAGCCACTTCACCGTCAAAAACGTCCCAGTCGAGTCCTTTAATCTGTACTTTCCACACATTGTATTTCTGCTGACTGATAGACTGATAAACATTGACACTGCTCTTGACCGAAACAACGAATTCCGAAGAATCGCCTCCATAAACAACTGCAATATTTTTTTTCATTGGTATTTTTTTATTCCTGAATATTTCTGTTCGACAAATAGTTCCGCCACTTTTCTACAAGCGCTGTAAAGTTTTCCGGCAATTCCGAATCGAACAACATCTCTTCGCCGGTAACCGGGTGCACAAATCCCAATGTTTTGGCGTGCAAAGCCTGAGCCGGAAGTAGTTCGAAACAATTGGCCACAAACTGTTTGTATTTTGTGAAAGTGGTGCCACGCAAAATCTGGTTTCCGCCGTAATTATCATCATTAAAAAGCGGATGTCCAATATGTTTCATGTGCACCCGTATCTGGTGTGTACGCCCGGTTTCGAGCCTGCATTCAACCAGATTCACATACCCTAAACGTTCTATTACGCTATAATGAGTTACCGCAGTTTTTCCATGATCGCCATCGGGAAAAACAGTGAAAACCTGCCGGTTTTTTGGGCTGCGTCCGATGTTGCCAACGATGGTTCCTGATTCGTTTACCAAATCGCCCCACACCAGTGCGACGTATCTTCGTTTGGTCGTTTTATGAAAAAACTGTTGAGCAAGATTCACCTTTGCATCCAGCGTTTTGGCTACAACCAGCAACCCTGAAGTATTTTTGTCGATGCGGTGCACAAGACCCGGACGCGGATCGTCAGTATTAAAAAGCGGCAATTCCCTGAAGTGCCAGGCCAGCGCATTAACCAGTGTTCCGGAGTAATTTCCATGCCCCGGATGAACAACCAGCCCGGCCGGTTTATTGAGGACAATCAACGAATCGTCTTCATAGATGATGTTCAGCGGAATGTCTTCAGGAATAATCCGGAGTTCACGGCGCGGGTAATCCATCACGATGGAAATTTCGTCGCCTGGTTTCACCCGGTAGCTCGACTTCACCGGAACCGAATTGACCAGTACTTTTCCGTCGTCGGCAGCGGCCTGCAAGCGGCTGCGGGTTGCATTTTTGAGCCTGTCTGACAGAAACTTGTCAATACGAATCAAGGTTTGCCCAGGATCGACAACCAAATGGTAATGTTCGAAAAGCGCACCTTCGCCGGGCTCTTCCGGCTCGTCGAACTCATCATCAAATAAATCTTCGTCGTCGATCATCTAGAAAAAGGAGTTTTCAGGTTCTTCGGTCTGAGGTTTTGTCGCAATTTTGGTTGTATCGGTGGTGAGCCATAAATCAATTGATGTTCCCGGCGTCACTTCAAAAACTTCCGTCGGATCGGGGTTTTGCTTCCAGATAAATGCTTTCACCTTTTGGTCGTCAGAAACCACCGACTCATCGTAACTGATTTCGCCAACATTTAGCAATGCTTCGCCAATTATCAGGCGGGCTTCCGTCAGATTGTGACCGAATAAAGTAGGTACCTGACTGGTTTCGCCATTACTGTTGGCACCTAAAACCAAATCGACAACAGTTCCTTTTGGAATCATTTCACCAATCTGTACCTGCCGGCCATCCACTTTTTGTTCGAGAACAAGATTGGGAAATTCAGACGGCTTATACTCAATGCTTCCAGCAATCAGACCCGAACTTTCGATAAGGTTCAATGCCTGACGATAGGAAATATCGGTTAGTTGCGGCATCGGTATTTTCTCCTGACTGATGGCGCATAATGTGACAAAAACGATGCGGTTTGCTTTCACCTTCATGCCAGGTTTCGGGAATTGATCGAGTACTGTTCCAGGTGCCGTTTCGCGCGAATAAACCGAGTCGCGGATTTCGAACCGTAAATCCAGGTTTCCGATGGTGTTGGCCACCTCTGCGCTTGTTTTTCCGCGCAGATCGGGAATCTCGATGGATTCACCGTGATCGGTGTAAATCCGGAGAGCAAGCATATTCAGCAAGATTAAACCAACCGTAATTCCAATGGCTACCAGGACATTATTCCTGAAGGTTTTGGTCTTAAAAAATTCTTTCAGCGTCATGCAGTAAAAAATCGAAGTTCAGTGTATAAACACAAAAGTAGTTTAAAAAATTGCACCCCGTGGCCGGGATCAGAACAAATTAACAAAAACGAGTATGAAATTACCAGAAACACAAAAAGGTAAAGAAAACTAATTCTTTACCTTCAGTATATGGTTATAAAACGATCGTCTGTCGACTATCTTTTGTGGCGAGGTTCGTCAGAAACTGTCAGTTTCTTTCTTCCTTTTGCACGGCGTGCTTTCAATACTTTACGGCCGTTGGCAGATGCCATTCTTTCTCTGAATCCGTGTTTATTTTTTCTTTTTCTGATTGATGGCTGAAATGTCCTTTTCATCGGTCAATATTTTATAATGATATTTTCGTTTCAAAATCGGACTGCAAAAATAGTTGTTTTTTAATATCCTGCAAACCTATGTCAGCTTTATTTCATTTATTTTTTACAACCATGTGAATCAGCCGCTTTGTCTCGAAAAACTCTTCCTGAAAAAAGCTGCTCAGTTCATATACTTTCACTTGATTGGCGAACAAAGCCACTTCTTCTTCGAAGTCGCCGCCCTTCAGGTAAAGGATTCCATTTTCAAGATCGTTAATGCCGCCAGGCTTTACTTTGCTCCTTGTTAACGCCACAAAACGCGGAAAAGCTGTGACTGCACGGCTCACCACAAAATCAAACTTTTCTTTTAATTCTTCAACCCTGATTTGCCCGGCCCTGACGTTTTCCAGCTTCAACGCAGAGGCCACTTCTTCCACCACCCGGATCTTTTTCCCGATTGAATCGATGAGCGTGAAACGGGTTTCAGGAAACAAAATGGCAAGGGGAATACCAGGAAAACCGCCACCTGTCCCCACATCCAGAATTGTTGTTTCTGGTCTGAACCGGATTATTTTGGCAATAGATATCGAATGCAGGATATGCCGCTCGTAGAGTTGCTCAATATCTTTCCGCGAAATCACGTTAATCCGAGAATTCCACTCTTCGTAAAGCGCTCCCAAACGGCCAAACTGCTCCAGTTGCTGAGGCGTGAGGTCAGCAAAATATTTTGTAACAATGTCCATCATCTGATTTAAAGTTAATCTCCGTGCTCGTCAATTTCGGTCGACTCGATCATCTTAAAGAGCATCTCCCTGGCTCTGAAAAGCTGCGCTTTAACAGTACCGAGCGGCAAATTTAGTTCTTTTGCAATTTCTTCGTAGGAGAATTCGCGGAAATAACGCAACTCGACCAGGTTCCGGTAGCGGGGCTTTAACCGGTGAACAATCCGGCGCATCAAAATAGCTTTCTGAATGCGGATCAGCTTTTCCTCCGGATTTGGGTCGCCCGATTTCAACCTGATGGGCGGATCGCCTTCTCCGTTTTCCTGATTGCTTTCAATCGATACAAAAACGCCTCTTCTTTTCCGCAGAAAATCGATGCAATTATTGGTAGCAATTTTAAAAAGCCAGGTGCTGAATGCGTAGCTCGGCGAGTACTGATGGAGATTTTTGAACGCTTTACCAAATGCCTCCAACGTAAGGTCTTCGGCGTCGTTCTTGTTGTTCACCATTTTCAGGAGCATGAAATAAATGGCATCCTTGTAACGGCTCATCAGCTTGGCAAACGCCTTCTCATCGCCACGAAGTGCCGACTCAACCAGCATGAAATCATACTGTGCTTTTTCCGATAGCTGAGGATTTAGTTCCATCTGTTTCTTCGGTGAATGATGTACATCAGCCAGAAAAACCACCAGTTAATAATGGGTTTTACCAGCAGGTACAAAGCCGAAGATAAGAATATTTTTCGTTCATTCAATCGACGCAACAGTAAATTAACAATAATTCCAAGCAAAATCAGGTAGATAAACGGAACCGTCAGAATAGTAATCCAATATTCAGGTCTTAAAATCGGTAATGCAACAGAAAGCCCGATCAACGCTATTTTGCTGAGGTCGTCGCCAAACAAACTTATTTTTTTTGCCCACGACAAACTCTGCCTGATTTGCACTCCCTTTTTCAGCAACTTGATGTGATCGCCCCGGTCGTCGTCAATTCTTTCACGTATCGACACATCGACAGTTGTAGCAACCTTTACCTTTCCACGCCTGAAGTTTTCATTGAAAATCAACTCCATATTGGCGAAGTTACGGTTGAGTTTATTCCGGAATCCCTGTCCGTCGAAATACATTGCTTTGCGGAAAAGCACATTATTTTCGCTGAAAACAAACGGCTTTCCGGCAAGTGTCCATGAACCGCTGATCATAAATTGCTGAAAACGTTCCAGCCTGCAAATCAGGTTTCGGATTCCCTTGCCCCGTTCAACATTCGAGTAGGCAACCACTGCATCAGTATCGACCTTAATCAAACTACTCAACTTCACCAACCACTCGGGACTAATATTTTCCGAAACCGGACTGATCATCACCACCCAGGGCGCCGAAGCACCTTTCATCCCGATGTTGATGGCCTGCTTATCAGAAAAGCGGGTTTCCTGACTGAGGCTTGTAATTTTTAATTTCGGATTGGTCTCTGCCAGTACACTCAAAATCCCGAAAGTATTGTCTTCGGAATATTCGTTGATCACAAGTAACTGGTAATTCTGAAATTGTTGCTGTTCAAACCGGGCAACAATCTCCCGAATCCGTTCTTCTTCATTCCTGAGCGGAAGGATTACAGAAATCTGCTGAACCTCCGTTCCGCCAAGAACATCCTTATGGACTGCCAGCTTCAGATAATAACGCAGCAGGTAGTACAACTGAATGAAAAAGACCAGCAAAAGCGAAGAAAACAGCGCGATGTCGGTATAGGTAAGTGTTTGAAAATTTATAAGTTCCACGTTGGAATTGATTGAATAAAGTAAATCGGTTTTTATGAGCGCCAAAATTAATAAACCTACCGGTTAATTCTATTTTGTTTTTAATGAGATTTAACATTTTCGCATTTCGCACGAATTCATGTCATTCCACATTTATGTCTATCTTTGGGCACTCGAAAAAAATCTTTTAATGCATTTTGAATTAAAACATACCGCATCCGACTCAAAAGCGAGGGCAGGCTTCATTACTACCGACCACGGCAACATTGAAACGCCAATTTTTATGCCCGTCGGAACAGCCGGTTCGGTAAAAGGCATCCACAAGCGCGACCTGAAGGAAGATATTGGTGCCCAGATCATTTTGGGAAATACATACCACCTCTATCTCCGTCCCGGATTACCAGTCATTGAACAGGCCGGAGGACTCCATAAGTTCAACGGATGGAGCGGCCCAATTTTGACCGACAGCGGTGGTTACCAGGTTTTTTCGCTGGGCGACATCAGGAAACTGAGCGAAGAAGGTGCCAAATTTCAATCGCACATCGATGGTTCTTTTCACCTTTTCACTCCTGAAAATGTGATTGACACACAGCGCATCATCGGTGCCGACATCATGATGGCTTTCGACGAATGTACACCTGGCGATGCCGAATACGAATATGCACGCAAATCGATGGAGATGACCCAACGATGGCTCGACCGTTGCTGGAACCAATTCGAGAAAACTTCGCCACGTTACGGCTACCATCAATCGCTTTTCCCCATTGTGCAAGGCGCTGTTTATCCTGATCTTCGTGCCCGTTCTGCCGAAGGCGTTTGGCAATACAACAGCGATGGATATGCCATCGGCGGACTGTCGGTTGGTGAGTCGGAAAAAGACATGTACGCCATGATTGAAGTGGTGAACGAAATACTTCCAAAAGACAAACCACGTTATTTAATGGGCGTCGGAACACCGGTAAATATCCTGGAAGGAATTGACCGCGGCGTAGATATGTTTGATTGTGTGATGCCCAGCCGAAACGGGCGAAACGGGATGCTTTTCACCAAAAACGGGACAATGAACATGCGCAATAAAAAATGGGCCGACGACTTCTCTCCGGTCGATCCTGAAGGTACTTCGTTTGTCGACCATCATTACAGCAAAGCTTTTTTGCGACACCTCATCATTGCAGGCGAAATGCTGGGCGCACAAATCGCCACCCAGCACAACCTGGCTTTTTATCTGTGGCTGGTGAAGGAAGCGCGCAAGCACATCCTCGGCAACACTTTCAAAAGCTGGAAAGAAGAGATGGTTCAGCAACTTTCAGTACGCTTATAATCCATTTGATGTATGCTGCATAAAATAGATTTCTATATCATCAAAAAGTTTCTGGGTACATTTTTCTACGCCATTGCGCTAATCATCTGCATTTCGATTGTCTTCGATATATCAGAAAAAATAGATGACTTCCTGACAAAAGATGTTACCCTGAAAGCAATCATTTTCGATTATTACCTCAATTTCATTCCATATTTCGCGAACCTTTTCAGCGGACTGTTCACGTTTATTGCGGTTATCTATTTTACGTCGAAACTGGCATACAACACCGAAATAATTGCCATACTGAGTGCCGGTGTTTCATTTAAACGACTGATGCGACCCTACCTGGTTGGGGCAACCATCATCATGCTTTTCTCTTATTTTCTTGGCAACTACATCATTCCGCCATCCAACAAGAAGAGGGTTGATTTTACCAACACGTACGTGGGAAAGCAAAAGAAGGGAGAACAACGAAACATCCACCGGCAGATTGAAAAAGGGGTCTTTGTTTTCATGAGCTCTTACTCTGCCGACCTGGATGTTGGCTACGATTTCACCTCTGAAAAGTTTGCTGATCACAAGCTTGTCTCGAAGCTGTCGGCGCGTTCCATTAAATGGGACCGGGAAAAGAAAACATGGCTGATACACGACTATGTCATTCGCGACATTGATGGCTATACTGAGAAAATCACCCAGGGGCTTGAAAAAGATACAGCTTTCAACATGCTTCCGGAAGATTACCAGGTAATGGACAATGTCGTAGAAACAATGACGTTGCCCGTTCTCAACAAAGCAATCAGCGATCTGAAACTCCGCGGCGTAAACACCATTGATTATGAGATCGAAAAACACCGCAGGCGCTCGCAACCTTTTTCAGCATTTATTCTCACCATCATTGGCGTCTCGCTGGCGTCCCGAAAAATAAAGGGGGGAATCGGATTCCACCTTGGTCTGGGACTTTTGTTGAGTTTCTCGTACATCCTGTTTATGCAGGTAACCACCGTATTTTCCACCAGCGACCTGCTTGCGCCCTGGATCGCCATGTGGATTCCTAACATTTTATATGGAGCTTTGGCATTCTACCTTTATCGCAGAGCTGCGAGGTAGCTTTAAAAATTCAAACCCATAATAAAATTATTCAAAAACAAATAAACAAGTCTCAAGTCAGTTTTTTTTGGCAAATGTTTTATAAAACATGTCTTGCAACAAAAAATTGATAATTTTGCCCCGCGTAAAGCAAAACTCCGGCCCTGTATTTCAGGATTACACCGGAAAAATCAGATTGTTTTTTTTAATCAAAATCAGAATTCTATGTCATTAAAAAGAAACATCTTAGACCTTCGAAAACGTAAGGATCAGGTTCGTCTGGGTGGAGGCGAAGAAGCGATTGAAAAGCAGGTCGCGATGGGTAAGCTCACTGCCCGTGAACGAATCCTTTCGATTGTTGATGAAGGTTCATTTCATGAATACGATATGTTCGTCGAGCATGTCGGCACCGACTTCGACATGGGTGGCAAAGTGCTTGCCGGAGACGGGGTTGTTATCGGGACAGGAACCATCTATGGCTCGCCCGTGTGCCTTTTTGCACAAGACTTCACAGTAGCCGGTGGTTCACTCGGCCTGATGCACGCCCGTAAGATCACCAAAATCATGGACCATGCGCTGAAGATGCGCGTTCCGCTGATCGGGATCAACGACTCAGGTGGTGCACGTATTCAGGAAGGTGTTAACTCGCTGGCAGGTTATGGCGAAATTTTCTTCCGCAACACCCTTTCTTCGGGAGTTATTCCGCAGATTTCGGTTATCCTTGGCCCTTGCGCCGGCGGTGCCGTTTACTCTCCTGCCCTTACCGACTTCGTTTTTGTGGTCGAAAACATCTCGAAAATGTTCATCACCGGACCTGCTGTTATCAAAAGCGTTTTGGGCGAAGACATCTCGATGGAAGCACTGGGCGGAGCTAAAGTACACGCGGAAATTACCGGTAATGCCCACTTCTACGCCTTGAGCGAAAAAGAGTGTTTCGAACAGATTAAAACCCTGATCAGCTACATTCCTTGGAATAATACACAAAAAGCAAAAGCTTTCCCTCCAAAAGAACCAAAATCGAAAACCAAAATCGAGAATATCGTTCCGATTGATGCCAGAATGCCTTACGACATCAGGGAGGTGATTAAATCGATCACCGACAGCTCGGAATTTTTCGAAATCATGGAAATGTTTGCTGCCAATATTGTGATAGGCTTTGGCCGCATGAATGGCGAAACAGTTGGTTTTGTTGCCAACCAGCCCAAGGTGCTGGCAGGTGTGCTCGACTGCGACAGTTCGGACAAAGCAGCCCGATTTATTCGTTACTGCGATGCTTTCAACATCCCGATCATCACGCTGGAAGATATGCCCGGCTATTTGCCAGGAATCGATCAGGAGCATGCTGGTGTAATCCGCCACGGCGCAAAAATCCTTTACGCATACTCGGAAGCTACGGTGCCAAAAATTACCGTGATTATCCGCAAAGCATACGGTGGTGGTTATATCGCGATGAACTCACGACACCTGCGTGCCGACTTTGTTTTCGCGTGGCCAACTGCTGAAATTGCAGTTATGGGCCCTGAAGGAGCAGCCAACATCGTATTCCGCAAGGAAATTGCCGAAGCTGCGGATCCTGAAGCAATGCGCCAGCAAAAAATTCAGGAGTACAAAGAGAAATTCGCTAATCCTTATGTAGCAGCATCAAAAGGCTACATCGACGAAGTTATCGAACCTCAGGAAACCAGAAAAATCCT
Source organism: Bacteroidota bacterium (assembly GCA_023393265.1). Classification (GTDB taxonomy): domain Bacteria; phylum Bacteroidota; class Bacteroidia; order Bacteroidales; family Prolixibacteraceae; genus Aquipluma. The sequence goes on from JAEWME010000319.1 coordinate 23,153, forward strand.
GTTACACGCGCTCCAGATTTCTGCCAACAAAGACATCCCGGTTCCAAACCGCAAACATGGTATTCCTCCATTTTAATCGAGAAAGGTATGTCAGAACAGGAAAAAGACCAGATTATTATCGTACACAGTGCGAAATATCGTACAACTTACAACAAGAAATACGAGAACCGCAAAAAATGGGTTGAACCAAATCCGAATCACCTCAACTCATTTATTCCGGGAACTATTGTTGAAGTAAACGCCAAAGAAGGACAAACATTGAAAGCAGGCGAAAGTATCCTGATACTCGAAGCGATGAAGATGCACAATGATGTCCAGATGCCATTCGACGGGAAAATAGTTAAAATCAATGTCGTAAAGGGACAGAAAGTTCCAAAAAATACGCTGATGATTGAACTGGAACCCGCCGAATAATT
>JAEWME010000005.1 GCA_023393265.1 Bacteroidota bacterium
GTTAAAAACTCACAGTTTGCTCAGCCATTGTTCGAATTCTCGGGCGCTTGTGCCGGTTGTGGTGAAACTCCGTATATCAAACTCATTTCGCAGTTGTTTGGCGAAAGAATGATGGTATCAAATGCTACAGGTTGTTCGTCAATCTATGGTGGTTCGGCTCCGTCAACACCTTATTGCAAACACAACGAAAGCGGACACGGTATTGCATGGGCAAACTCACTGTTCGAAGACAACGCTGAATACGGTTTCGGTATGGCTGAAGGTGTTGCTGCACAGCGCGACCGCATCGAAATGATCATGAAAAATGCGATAGCTGCCGATGCAACCGATGCTGAAAAAGAAGCGTTCCAGACTTGGATCGACAATAAACTGAATGCTGAAACAACCGTAGCTGTATCAGCAAAAGTATTGGAAGTATTGGCCGGAAGTTCGGCTGCTTACGCGAAAGAAATCGTTAGTCTGAAACAATACCTTGTGAAAAAATCACAGTGGATCTTTGGCGGCGACGGTTGGGCGTACGACATCGGTTATGGTGGTTTGGATCACGTGTTGGCTTCGGGTGCCGATGTAAACATTTTGGTCATGGATACCGAAGTTTACTCGAACACTGGTGGTCAGGCATCGAAATCAACTCCGGTTGGTGCAGTTGCCAAGTTTGCCGCTTCAGGAAAACGCATCCGCAAAAAAGATCTTGGCGCAATGGCCATGTCATACGGATATGTTTATGTAGCACAAGTTGCCATGGGTGCAAATCAATCACAATACCTGAAGGCTATCCGCGAAGCTGAAGCTTATCCGGGACCATCGCTCATCATTGCCTATTCGCCATGTATTAACCACGGATTAAGAGCATCAATGGGTAAATCTCAGGCTGAAGAAAAGCTCGCCGTTGAATCAGGATACTGGAGCCTGTACCGTTACAATCCTCAACTTGAAGAAGAAGGCAAAAATCCGTTTGTAATGGATTCAAATGCGCCGGACTGGTCTAAATTCCAGGGCTTCCTGAATGGTGAAGTACGTTACACGTCGTTGAAAAAAGCATTCCCCGAAGCTGCTGACGAATTATTCAAAGCCGCCGAAGAAAATGCAAAATGGAGATACAACAGCTATCAGCGTATGGCTGCGATGGACTTCTCACTGGCTGAATAAAAACCAATCCAGGATAGATCGCTTGACGATCACATACAAGACTCCGGAGCAGAACCTGCTTCGGAGTTTTTATTTTTATTACAGACCGAAATATTTATTTCGCCTGAAGGATGTAGTTCTCGACCATTTGATCGTAACGACTCATCAACATTTCAAGTTGCGGGTATTTTACGGCAAAGCTATGCCCACCAATATGGCTGACAGGTAACACCTTGGGCGAAGTTCCAGTCAAAAAAACGGCATCAAAGTTCGGAACAGCTTCTGCAGTAACAGACTCTTCAACCAATGTAAAACCCATTTCCCGAATACATTCGATTACCTTGCTTCGCGTGATTCCGGCCAGTACTTTCGACTCAGGAGCGGTGTAGAAAACATCACCTTTCAGAAAAAACACATTCGACCGGCTTCCTTCCGTAATTGTTCCTTCCTGATTGACGAGCAGAACTTCATAAAATTGATTTTCAATGATTATTTGATTGGCTCGGTCACGAAGCTTTGTCTGGATAATTTTGGCATTCGGATTTTCGCGCTCGGCATTTAGCAGACCAACTTTAACTCCCGCCTGATACATTTCCGGAGAAGGGTAACTGTGCGGAATAAAGGCAAACACGTAAGTTGACCTTTGCCCATCAGGAAAAACAACAATTTTGATGTTTCCTTCAGTCTTTTTGTTGACCCGGATGAGCTCGTCAATATTTCCCTTAAATTCAGTATAACTCCAAACAGGATCAGCATTGCTGTGTTTCATCGAATCAGACAACCGTTCAAAATGTTCAGAAAGAAAAAGTGCAACGCCATCTTTCACACGAACTACTTCATATACGGCACGTTCGGAATTCAGGATTTCAAATGAAAAATGGACTTCTGGAATAAGCCCGCTTTCTGTTATAAAATACATCTGTAGCAGTTAAAAATTTCATAAATTATATAGTAACTGAAACACAATGGATTAAAAGTGAAATTTAATTGAATTTTCATAAACCTTTCTCCCTTATAACTCGTTCAAAGCTAAAACGTTTCATGAAGAACAGGATTGCGGTAAAAATAACGCTAATTTACTTTGTGATCGGATTTTTATGGATTCTTTTTTCCGATCGTTTTATCCTCTCCCTGGGGGGATCGGTGGAAGCTACAACCCTCATGCAAACTTACAAAGGATGGTTTTACATCTGCATCACAGCAACGTTACTTTTCTTCCTGATAAAAAGCGAAATAAAGAATGAAAGGCGCATGCTTGAGGAGTTGAACAAGGCCAAACAAAAAGCTGAAGAATCTGACACGTTGAAATCCGCATTCCTTTCGAACATGTCGCACCAGATAAGAACACCGCTAAACGGCATACTGGGCTTTTGCGAGCTCATTCTCGACAATGCTTATACGCCGGAAGAGAAGGAAATCTTTGCTCAAAACATGACCCGAAACGGAAACGATTTGCTCAAGCTGATCAACGACATCATGGACATTTCCAAAATTCAGGAAAACCAACTGGAAATCGATCAGGGAAAATTCGATCTCAATCAACTGATGGACCTTATCTTCAGGCAATATCAGTCAGAACAAAAAAGCCGGGAAGGATACATCAACTTCGTGCTCGAAAAAGGCATACCCAATGAGGTTTTCGAGATTCGCTCCGATCCGGGACGGCTGATTATCGTTTTACAAAACCTGCTAAACAACGCTTTTTTCTTCACCACTGAAGGGTTCATCAGGTTTGGCTATACACTCAACGCAAGAGGAATTGAAATCTATGTCGAAGACTCCGGAGCGGGTATCGAGGATGCAAACAAAGAACTCATTTTCAAACCGTTTTTCACGGGCAGGCAACCTGTAATCGGCAGCAAAGGTTTTGGCCTTGGTTTGGCTATCAGCAAAGGACTCGTGAAATTACTGGGCGGCGATCTCCTGTTTACATCAATGCCAGGTAAAGGATCGCGGTTTTTCTTTACAATCGAAAAAGCTCATTACTCAATTGCGCCCGAAAAAGAATTTAATTTCAGGGGCATCCGGCTGAAAGAAATCTGGTACCGCTCCCACGAGGACGATTTTATGAAAAACTGATCAACCAAAAGATGCTCACCAAATTTTAGTTTTCACCAATAAAAAGCTCTTCCTTGAGTCGCTGCATCCGGTTTTGTGCATACTTCACATTTTTGGCCTTCAATCCACCGGTTTTCAGATATTCCGAATAATAATTCAGCGCCAGTGTTTTGTTAAAATCAAACTCTTCATAGGTCGTGGCAATTTCAAAAAGTACTTCAAAATTCTCCGGATTGCACTCGAATGATTTTTTCAGCGCATTGATCGACTTTTCAAATTCTCGCATCAGTCCGTAAACCTGGCCAAGCGTATGATACATCTCCGATTCGTAGGGCGGCTGCGCACAGGCAATCGCCGAAACAAAAAATTCGGCACTCCTCGCAAAATCCTTTTCGTACTTATAACACAAGCCGAGATAATAATTCACGAAAGGATCGTTCGGCGCCTTGTAAAAGCAAATTTCCAGTATCTCTTTCGCCTTCTCTTCCTGATCGCTCATATACAGCGAAATGCCATAATTCTTCATTACATCAGGCGACGAATCTTTTTTTGCAAGAAGTTGCTCGTACGGAATCACGGCCTTTTCATACCGGCCCATTTCGAACAAACCGTCACCTTCGCGAAGCAAAATGGTTCCGTTATCAGGGAAAATGGTCAAAGCTCTTTCGCTGGTTTGCTGGAATTTATCGACGATCTTTTTCTTCTTGTAAACGGCCATCAAATTCAGGTGCGACCCAAAATCGCCGGGATTATCGGCAACAACTTTTTCATACAGCCGAATAGACTGATCTGATTTACCAGTCTTAAATGCAGCAAACGCAAACTGTTTATTGTACATTACGTTCAAAGAATCACCCCGGTAAATGGCATCAAAAACATCGTAGGCTTTGCCAAAATCATCCACATTCAGGTAGGCTTTTCCGAGCTTCCCCTTGAAAGAATTCTCTTCTGGTTTAATTTCAACGGCTTGCTGATACACAGGAATAGCCTGCCAGACATTTCCCAGGGCCGTATAATTGTCGCCCAGTTCGGCCAGGTAAATGCTATTTTCCGGCTCGTATAAAAGCGCCTGCTCCAGCGATTTCACGGCATCGGTCAACTTAAACTGTGCCTCATAAATCAGCGCCTGTTTAAAGTACAGTTCTCCTGAAGGTCTCTCCTGAATTTGTGAAGAAATTTTCGTCAGGGCCTGGTCAAACCTTTTATTAAGAATCAGTTCATCGACAGATTGAGCATTAATTTGCGACGCCAATGCGAACAAAAGAAAGGCAAATGATAATTGTTTCATGGCTACCGGTATGAGTTACTCCCGACAGTTTCGTGATGCTGCCGGGAGTGTGGTTTCATTAAAAATTACTGAAGTACAAAATTGATTGGCACTGTATAAGAAACCCTTACTGCTACCCCTTTTTGTTTACCGGGTTTCCATTTAGGCAACGAATTCACAACCCTAAGTGCTTCACTATCCAAAGCCGGATCGACGCTTCTTACAATCTTTGCATCACCAATACTTCCATCTCTATCAACTATGAAATTTACAAAAACTTTACCCTGAATCTTCTTTTCCTGTGCAGAAACCGGATATTTAACCGATTGTGCTATAAAGTTTCTCATAGCCAGATCACCTCCGGGGAATTCAGGCATTTCCTCAACAATAAAAAAAACATCATCCTTACTTGCAGGCTGCGAATTTTTAGGTCCATAAGCTACAACAACAGTTTCTCCCATGGCATTCGTTTTGGGAATTAAAGTAATTTCGCCTGAAGTTTCATTCGATTTCAACTCGAAATTATTCGATTCAGAAACCACTTGTAAGAGTTTTTCGATGGCCGCAGCATCACCTGATAGCTGTACTTTTTTACCATCTACGAAAATTGTTTTGCCTTGCGCTGACGGTTGCTGATTTTGAGCAGCAGCATCCTGATCGAATGCAAATACAACAACTAAACATGCAGCCAACAGAATTCCTGACAGGATTTTAACATTGGCTATTTTTTTTGATCTTATTTTTGACATCATTTTAATTCTGGTTTTAATTAAGGAATAATTAAAGTTGTTGGCCAGAACTATCTGGTCGCCAACATACTGGTTAATCAGCATTTGCTTATACCACGACGGTCGGGCACCAGCGGCCAATACAGCCCGGTCGGCCAGAAACTCGTGATTCTCGCGCAAAGCTCTCCTGAATAACCAAAAGAACGGGTTAAACCACTGAACGACAAGAATCAGCTCCAAAGCCAGCACATCGAAAGTGTGCCCTTGCTGAATGTGCTGACGTTCGTGCTCCAGCATATTCTCCCACCCTTCGGTTTCATGAAGATTTTCACTGATAAAAATGTAATTCAGAAAAGAAAA
>JAEWME010000044.1 GCA_023393265.1 Bacteroidota bacterium
TCGTCAGTGTTTATGGATATGATAACTTATATGCGTGTAGATGGTGATGCGCCGCTTGTGTCGGATGTATTGCTTTCCTGCGTATTTGGTGGGGTGCTGGTTGGTTTTGGTCTTGGCCTTATTTTCAAGTCGCGGGCTACTTCGGGAGGCTCCGATATTATTGCGATGATCATCGCCAAATACACCCGAATGCAGTTGGGCCAACTGATGATTTATGTCGATTCGACCATCGTGTTACTTAGTTTGGTGGCGTTCAAGGACTGGCAGATTCCGCTCTATTCTTGGGTTGTTATTTATATCACAGGCCGGGCTATCGATCTGGTGCTTGAAGGGAGCGACTATAACAAGGCGTTGCTCATTATTTCGGAGGAGCACGAGGAGATCCGCCGAAAAATTCTCGTCGACCTGGAGCGTGGCGGAACTTATTTAAAAGGTACAGGGATGTTTACCGGAAACGATAAGCAAATCATTTATACCGTTGTGAGTCGCCGAGAAGTGGCTATCCTCGAAGAGTTTATCAGTAAGATTGATCCCAATGCCTTCATTACGGTGATGGATACGCACGAAATTCTCGGCGAAGGTTTTCAGTCATTAAAGCATAAAGTTTCCGATTAATTGTTGCTTCTTCCGACAGAGTTGCTGTTCTGGGCTTTATTTTACTAAAATTTAAAGCTTTTGTTTTATGATTATCCTTCGGTAATTTCTAAATTTGATTTTTCCCGGAAGCATAATCGTAACAGTCCATGAAGCAATTTTTCCTGATAATTTTTCTATTGCTGAGTTTGCTTTCTGCGCGTTCGCAGACTGTTGGACTGGTGTTGAGCGGCGGTGGGGCCAAAGGCCTTGCCCATATTGCCGTTATTCGTGCTTTGGAGGAAAATGGAATACCGATCGACTACATTGCAGGAACTTCGATGGGGGCGATTGTGGCGGGCTTGTACGCTGCGGGCTATTCGTGCGACGAGATGGAGGCGCTCTTTAAATCTGAGCAATTCAAATTTTGGACAACCGGACAAATTCAGGAAGAATACCGCTATTTCTACCGAAAGCTGGAAGACGATCCCTCGTGGCTTGAACTAGACTTACTGAAAAAAGAGGACAAATTAAAGATCATGCCGCCATCAAACCTCATTCCGGAGGAACAAATGGATTTTGCTTTTATGGAAATGTTCTCGTCGGTAACGGCTGTTTGTAAAGGCGATTTTAACCAGCTTTTCGTTCCGTATTTTTGTGTGGCTACCGACGTTTTTCAGAATACAGAAGTTATCCTTCGCAATGGCGATTTGGGCGAGGCCATTCGCGGCTCAATGACTTTCCCGTTCTATTTTAAGCCGATAGAAATCAATGGTTCTGTTGTCTTCGATGGCGGAATTGTCAATAATTTTCCGGTAAAGGAGATGAAGGAAATCTTCAAACCCGATGTCATCATTGGACATAATGTGGCCAACAATCCGGAGAAGCCTGATGTTGACAATCTGATGGCTCAGGTCGAAAACATGATCATGAAAAAAACGGATTACAAGATCGACCGGAAAGACGGGTTTCTGATGGAAACGACTTTTAACAATGTTGGGCTACTCGATTTTAAAAAGATTGACCTGATTGAGAAAGCTGGTTACGAAACTGTAAACCAGCAAATAGACAGCATCAAATGTCGCGTTTCGCGACGCATCAGGCCAATTGATATTCAGCAACGGCGCCATCAGTTTAATATGAAAAAGCCGCAGTTGATTTTTCAGAATATACAGGTGGAAGGAATTACTGACGATATGCAGCGAAAATACCTGATTCAGAGCCTTCGCCATAATTCGAATGTGGTTGATTTGAAGGAGTTGAAGAAAGAATATTTCAAACTGGTGGCCGATCATCAAATACGGTCGGTGCGGCCTGTTTCCCGCTATAACCCTGAAACCGGCTATTTTGATATGAACCTGATGGTGAAGCCCAATAACCCGATGCAAATTAAATTTGGTGGAAACATATCGACGCGCCCCATCAACCAGGGATTTTTGAGCGGCGATTACAGGGTGTTCAACAACCGCTCATATACGTTAAGTACCAACATGTATTTCGGACGTTTTTACAGTTCCATCAAAGCTGGTGCACGCATCGACTTTCCAACTTCGCTACCGTTTTACCTGGCTTCTTACCTGACCTATAATCGCTGGGATTACTATTCGTCGACAACCGAGTTTGTTTTTGAAGATGTGCGCCCGCCATACATCATTCAGAATGAGAATAATTTTCGGGCAGAACTTGGCTTTCCTGTAACGACCCGTGGAAAAATTACGCTTGGCGGTTCGTATTCGTCTGCCAGGGACGAATATTACCTGACCGAGTCGATTAAAGTGGCCGACACGCCAGATCACACGATGTTTGATGCGATAACAGGAACAGTTACCATTCAGACCAATTCGTTTAACGACAAGCAATATCCCACAGAAGGTTTGTCGTCCTGCCTTTCTGTAAATTATATTTCAGGAAGGGAGAAAAATGATCCGGGAACCACGTCGAACAGTCAGTTCAAAACACAGTTCGATCATGGTTTCTATTTGCTGAAAGGCGACTACGAGCGCTATTTCAGGCTGAGCCGTCACCTGAGTTTGGGTTGGATGGCCGAGGGTGTTTACAGTAACAAGGGCCCGTTTAGTAATTATGTGGCTACTGTATTATCGGCGCCTTCATTCAATCCGTTGCCGCACAGTAAAACGATTTATCTGGAGAATTATCACGCCAATAAATACGTTGCTTCGGGATTGAAGGGTATTCTCCGGTTTTCCGATTGGTTGCACTTCAGGGCGGAGATGTATGGTTTTATGCCGGTTCGCGAAATAATGGAGGGCGAAAATTACGTGGCTGTATACAATCCGAAGCAGTTTTCCAACGTCAGGCTTATGGGTAGCGGTGCAGTGGTTTTTCAATCAGCGCTTGGTCCAATCAGTTTCTCGGTAAACTATTACGATAAAAGCCAGACCCGCCTGTTTGCCATGCTGAATATTGGCTACATTCTTTTCAACCGCAAAGGCTATTAGCCCAATGGCAGAAGAAATTTGAACAGACCCTATAACCCTTAAAACAGATATATGTTAAAAGTGAATGAGTATTTCGACGGAGCTGTGAAATCAATTGCTCTTGAAAATGAAGAAGGTAAAGCTACTGTCGGCGTGATGGAGGCTGGCGAGTACGATTTTGGAACTTCAACGATCGAACACATGACTGTGACCAGTGGTGTGCTTGACGTTTTGTTGCCCGGCGAGTCGGTTTGGACGACCTACCTGAAAGGCGAAACTTTTGTCGTTGAAAAAGATGTCCGCTTTAAAGTGAAAGCGTTGGGGCAGGTTTCGTATTATTGCCTGTACATTTAATGCTTAATGAAGTAAAATGGCCGATCTGCTTTCCTAGACCGGCCATTTCATTTTTGCAGCTTTACTGTAAATAAGGCTGAAGAATCTCTTCCATGGCGGCGATCCATCGTGGCGAGTCGTTCAAACTTTCCACCATTTGCAGTTTTTCCCCGCCGTTATCGGTAAACATGTGTTTGTATTCATAACCAATTTCAACCGTTGTTTCCAGGCAATCGGCTACAAACGATGGCGCTGTAACCAGTACTTTTTTATCACCTTTCTTTGCCCTGTCACCCAGGTTTTTGTCAGTAAAAGGTGTCATCCAGTTATTCGAAAGGCGCGATTGAAATGAAACAGAATATTGTCCCGGTTTCAGGCCAAGTCGGGAAACAAGTTCCCGTGTTGTCTGGTAGCAGGTGGCTTTGTAACAGTATTTTCCAAACTCCGGAAGTTGTTGTTCGCAATTGCAGGTAGTAATTGAGTTTTCCGGATGGTTTTTCTCCAGGTGACGGTTGGGCAGCCCGTGATAAATGAAAATGAGGTGATCATAGGTTTCAGGGCCATACGAACGGATGCGGTCGGCAAAAGCGTCGAGGAA
>JAEWME010000091.1 GCA_023393265.1 Bacteroidota bacterium
GGCTGGCCCACGTGTAAATTTTCGAGTTTGGTTTCTTCCAGAAAAACGCTCACCCACAATTTATCGCCGTCAACCAGTGTAAAAATTGACTGCCCCGGCTGAGCAATGTCTCCGGCGAGCAACCACCGTTTACCAACAACACCGTTGCAGGGTGCATATAATTTGGTATTGTTGAGTTGCGTATTGACTGTATTGATCTGAGCCTTGGCATTTTCAACCGAAGCTTCGGCACTTTGAATCTGTGCACCCGAAACCTTCGTCTGCGATTTGGCCGCGTCCAACTGAGCCTGGGCAATTTCCATGGCCCGTTTAGTGTTTGCATACTGTTCTTTGGTAATTACTGATCCTTCGAACTGAATTTTAGCGCGGTCATAGTCGTCCTTTGCTTTATTCAGGGTAATTTCGAGCACTTTCAGATTTTGCAAATCAGCCTGATATTTGGCACGCGCCTGTGTTACCGAGGTTTCGGCAACCTGCATGGCCGCAACCACCTGATTACGCTGTGCCACCAAATCGGTGCTGTCGAGTACAGCAATCAATTCACCGGCTTCAACCGTATCACCCTCGTCAACCATCAGTTGACTGATGCGTCCGAGTATCTTTGGACTTATGCCAACCACATCGGCATCGAGGTGCGCATCGTCGGTTTTAATGTATTTCGAATAGTCGATGTACCAATAAATACCACCTCCGAGTACCAGTAAAATTAAAACCGTCACCGGAATATAGACTTTCCAATTTTTCTCTTTCTTAACACGTTTATTTTCCATAAAACCTTGCAATTAATTGATAAATATTTTCTTGAATATCTTATAAAACGACTCCATCACGCCAAATGCACCGTTAATTCAATCCCAGAATCTTCAGCAAAAGTTCCTTTACTTTCATCGAGGCCGACGACAATATCTCCAGTTCATCTTCAGTAAGAAGTGCCAGTCGGCTTTTCAAAATCTTCACTGTGTTCTTTTTCATTACCTCAAAGTTCGCAAGACCTTTTTCTGTCATCGAAATCTTGATTACCCGTCGATCATTCGGATCGTTTTGTCGCTGCGCAAATCCGGCATCAATCAACTTATCGACAATGACCGTGACGTGGGGCTTCGGCATCATGAGCGCCGAACCAATCTCGGACATCGACATAGTTCCATGACGAGAAAGACTTCCCATCACAAACATTCCGCCGGGTGTGATGATCTGCTTGCGCATTGGCTTCGAAATACTCTTATAAAGTAGCGGATGAATGGTAACCAGATTTTCGGCGATTCTGTCAATTTTTGATTTATCCATCTGAATAGTTTATATTTTATAATGGTTACAAAAATATAACTATCTAACAACAAAAAATTCTTCAGGTTTCACTCTTATAAATTAAATAATCCAGAGCTAACTATTTTTTAATCTTGCCGGAGAGTATTTGCTGCACAATTTGGAAGGACGAATCAGAGAAGAAAATATTTGAAGTAGCTGAGAAAAAAATATCCTGAACCCGTAAAACGAGCCAGGATTCATTCGGAAACTTCGTGAATTTCAAAGGGAGCAAATACTTTGTAGCCCCAAGGCTTATTTATCAATGGGTGTTCTACTATACCCTAAGTTTGAAATTTCACTTTTGGGCAAAAGGAATGCGATATCTGAAATGTTACCGATATTAAAACATAAGTCTTCCTCAGATTTATTTGGTATCCAAAACCTAACCTCGTTTTGGGGGCTATATATTTTTGCCTTATAAAAAGGAGACAATTCTCCCTCATATTGTTCTTGGTCATAGTAAATAACAGGACTACGTTGAAAAGAATACTTTCTTCGTTTTACTTCATTTTTCACTCGTCGAGTGAATTCCTTAGGATCAAATATTATTATAACAGTATCACCAAAATTGAGTCCGTCCATGTTAAGATTGAGAGGTTTATTCTCATCTGATGTCAAATCAAACATTTTTCTTTCCAAACCATACAAGCAGTAGATATTTCCACTATCATTATGATAAGTTTTATATAATTGTCCTCTTTCTGCCTTAGCAATAGCTTTCTTTGTTTCAGGATGAAGAAGCCGAATATCTTTAATTTGCTCAACATATCCAGTACCTTCAAACTGATCATGTCGAAAATTACCTTTCTCAGCTGATTTGAAATATTTAAAAGATTTGCAGAAAATCTCTCCATGAAGTAAAAGCCTCTCCATGAATTGAAATTCTCCAACTTTTATAAATATACAATAGTGTTTTATTTCCATCTAACAATATATTCTTTTTCTGAAACTGGAAGCAATTAAATATATCATTTTTGAAGTTCATTTTCAATAATTGTATCTATTTTCCTCTCCGTCAACTCATAAAAAATCCTGAGTTCGCCGAAGCGAACCCAGGATTTATCGAAAAATACCCCCTTTTGATTATCCAACTAACAATGCCTGTTCCAGCTCAATGGCTTTTGGGAACAGGATGTTGTTTTCGAGGTGGATGTGTATGTGCAAATCACCTTCAAATTCTTTCAGTTTGCCGTACAAAACGCGGAAGGTGTTGCAGGCATCTTCCGGAGCGGTGTAGCCGTCGCTCAGGCTGTACAACTGTTTCAGGATGACACCGGCATTTTCGTGCTCGGCTTCCATCACCGAAATAGGCGAAGCAATGGTACCAAAGCAGGCGCCGTCGTCGCAACTGCCTGCCGCCTCGGTAGCCACCAGCTTTTTGACATACGGGAACAAAATCATTTCCTCCTTGTGCAGGTGCGAAGTCAGTTCTTCCGCCAAATCCTGAAACAGATCGTTGATTTTCGCCGTTTCAGGATGATTGTCGCCATGCACTTTGGCCACCTTTTGAGCCAGCGGTAAAATCTGCGGAATAGCGCGTTTTACGTACTGGTGGTGCGTGTTGATGATGTAGTCGGTCAGGAAGTCGAGCTTCCAACTGTCGAAATCGTGTGCTGACGATCCGGCTTGGTATTTCAGGGCCTCGATTTCGGCCAATACTTTAATTTCGCTACAACCATTTTCGGCACATGCATCAGCCACCGAAATTTTACCTCCGCAGCAAAAATCAATTCCGTAACCGGTAAATATGTCTGCTGCCCTGAAATCGTCTTTCACAATTTCACCTACTGTTTTGTTTCTTAAATTTTCCATTGTGATATTGTTTGTAATTGTTTTGATATTCTTCTCTGTGCAACTCCGTGTTTTAACTCTGTTCCCTCTGTGGTAAAAAAGTTAAACCACAGAGTTAAAATAAGTTTTCACAGAGGATTAAAATTCTTATTTCTCTTTTTTCACCGACCAGCCAAACACGAGTCCGGCTACGAAATACACCAGTGCCACTACGCCAACAGCAAAGATCGTGTCGCCAATCACGCGCAACCAGCGCAGCGTTTGCATAAACGGCTGTTGCAGGAATTCGGCTGAGCGGGCGTACCACATGCCGTGCTGCACGCTGGCTACAGTCTGCAATAAACCAACCGGCAACACGCTAATCAGCACCATCAAAAGCAAACCAATGTTAATCGACCAAAAAGCAATGCTCAGCGGCTTCTCGTTCCACTGACTTTTCACCCACATATTCCGGAGAACAAAAAGCATCAGCGAGATTCCCAGCATCCCGTACACGCCAAACAGCGCGGTGTGTCCGTGAACCGGCGTGGTGTTCAATCCCTGCATGTAATACAAGGCGGTTGGCGGGTTGATCAGGAATCCGAAGATACCGGCACCAACCAAGTTCCAGAAGGCAACAGAAATCAATCCGTAGATCGGCCATTTGTAATTAGCCAGCCAGTTGGTGTGGCGGCTGAGGCTGTAATTGTGCCAAACCTCGAAGCCCATCAGCACGAGCGGAACAACTTCCAGCGCGCTGAATGTGGCGCCCAGAGCCAGCACTGCGGTTGGCGTTCCGGTGAAATACAGGTGATGGAATGTACCGATGATACCGCCGCCGAGGAAGATAATGGTAGAGAACAGCACAGCAGTTGTTGCAGATTTGATGCGCAGCAGTCCGAGCTTCACGAAAATGAAAGCTGAAACCACAGCGGCAAACACTTCGAAGAAACCCTCAACCCAAAGGTGAACCACCCACCAGCGCCAGTATTCGGCAATGGCCAGGTTGGTGTGTTGTCCCCACATCAGTCCCGCGCCGTAGAACGAGCCGATAGCAGCCGATGCCACCACAAACAAAATGATGAGGTTGCGGCTTTCTGAAGGTGCTTTCAGGATAGGAATCAGCGGACGAACCATCAAGGTCAGCCAGATGAACAAACCTGCAAAGAGGAAGATCTGCCAAAAGCGGCCCAGATCGACATATTCGTAGCCCTGGTGACCAAACCAGAAGTTTTCGGCCAGACCCAGTTTTTGCATCACGCCCATCCACTGACCGGCGAGCGAACCAACCACAATCACCAGAAGTGCGCCAAACAGCACATTCACGCCCAGTCGTTGATACTTGGGTTCGTAACCAGAAACAGCAGGAGCAATGTACAAACCAGTTGCCAACCACGAAGTTGCAATCCAGAAAATGGCTAACTGCACGTGCCATGTACGCGAAATAGAATAAGGTAGAATGGAGCCCAGATCTAGCCCGTAGAAAGCATTCCCTTCTACGCCAAAGTGCGCTGTAACGATACCCATGATCACCTGCACCAGAATCAGTGCCGTTACAATCACGAAATATTTCAGGGTAGCCTTCATCGACGGCGTCGAAGTAAGGTTGATCAGCGGATTTTCAGAAGGCATGGGCACATGCTCTTCCTTGTCGCGGGTGCGGGCATACTGGTATGCCAGCAAAGCCACGCCCAACAGCAGAATGATCACGCTGAAACCTGTCCAGATGTGCAAATCGCCGGTAGCCACATTGCCAACCAGCTCTTCGTGCGGCCAGTTGTGCGTGTAAGTCAGGTCGCTACCGGGGCGCTCGGTCACACAAGCCCACGACGCCCAAAAGAAGAACGCTGTCATTTTATCCATGCGCTCCTGCGTTTTGATCGAATTTTCAGGAATCGAATAATCGTGACGCAACTGAGCCATCTCAGGATCGTTGGTAAACAGACCGGAGTAGAAAGCAGCAGTACTCTTAATCGCACTGGCTCGCAAACCGCTCACCGTAATGGTTTTCGAAGCGTCGTTGAACGTGTTTTTCCTGATTTCCTCCTGAAGTTTGATTTTCAGGAAAGCCTGATCTGCCGGATCAATTTCAGCATATTTTTTCTGAAATTTTTCCTGAGACAAAGCATCCAACATGGCAATGGCTTCTTTGTGCAGCCAGTCGGCAGTCCAGTCGGGTGCCTGGTACGAACCGTGCCCCCAAACACTGCCCAGTTCCTGTCCGCCAATGGACTGCCAGATGTTTTGCCCGTCCTTAATGTCCTGACCGGTAAAAAGCACCGTCCCGTCAGCGGTTTCCACTTTTTCAGGAATAGGTGGCGCCTGGTTGTAAATCTCAATTCCGAAGTAGCCCAGTACTCCGAAACTAACGGCCATTACCGCGATAAATCCAAACCATAGTTTCCGAATATTCATAGTTTACTTTTTAAGATTTGTAAATTGTTTTGCTTATTCTCCATCTGATGTGA
Source organism: Bacteroidota bacterium (assembly GCA_023393265.1). Taxonomy (GTDB): domain Bacteria; phylum Bacteroidota; class Bacteroidia; order Bacteroidales; family Prolixibacteraceae; genus Aquipluma. The sequence goes on from JAEWME010000091.1 coordinate 5,547, forward strand.
GCAAAAATAGATTTGGACTTTCAGGTATTTTTATGAGCCAGATCATAAGGCAGCAAAAACAATAAACACCTGATTTTATTACACTTAAATGCGTATTCCTGAGGTTTTCTGAAAATGGGTAGCAGAAATAGGAGATAAAAAACTCTTATTTTATTCTTTTGAGTAATTTTGTTTGGAAAAGTTGCCACCAAAACACATAAGCACTAAGCGACACTAAAACAACACTTTGTGAAACTTTGAGACTTAGAGACTTTGTGGCAATCATAAATCCCCCAAAGAATAAAAAATGATCTCAGAACAATTATTGCTGCAATACGGTGCAACCGAAATAAAAATTGAAAAAGGACAACATCTGTTTCACGAGAAGGAGCGCGCCACCAATTATTTCCAGGTAAAAAGCGGGAAAATCAAGATGTTCAACCTCAATTCCGAAGGCAAGATGTTCACCCAGGGCATGTTCGAAGCAGGCGAAAGCTTTGGAGAGCCGCCGTTGTTCGACGATTCGCCCTACCCTGCCTGCACGATTGCCGAAGAAAACAGTTGCTTGTATAAGCTTCCCAAAGCCAAATTCATCAGGCTCCTGAAGGAAAATCCGGATATTCATTTTGTATTTACCCAAATGCTGGCATACCGGTTGTTGTACAAGTCGATGATCTTGAAAGAAATATCAGGCTACAACCCAGAGCACCGTATTTTGAGCCTGATCGACTACCTGAAGAAAGAGAAAGGCGTTCCTGCCGGCGAGAAATACGAAGTCAGCCTCACCCGCCAGCAAATTGCCGATTTGACGGGTCTGCGCGTCGAAACCGTGATCCGCTCAGTGAAAACCCTCGAAAAAGAAGGCAGCCTGAAACTGATCGGGCGTAAAGTTTACCGATAAATTCAATCTTTAATGCTTCAATCATTTACAGTTTTAAATTTTCACTGCAGCTAATTTATAGGGAATTGAAAATAACTTAATTTTTCGTATATTCATATTGCAAAAATTTTTCTAAAAAAATGTGAAAACCGTTCGCGTATCCAAAACGCCGTTGTCCGAACTTTTCCAGATTGAGAAAGGCTTTACTCCCCAAACGTACCGGGTTGGCATCATTCTGGCCTTTGTTATTTATGGTGCATTCGGATACCTCGACTATTATGCCATGCCCTCCAACTACGTAGATTCATGGATACTTCGGTATGCAGTAATAGTTCCGTTGCTTGTAGTAGCCTATGCCCTGTCGTATCACAAACAATTTATTAAGTACCGAAAAGTTGCCTTGTTTCTGCTCCTCATCTCCGGGTTGCTGGGAATTTTGTACATGATTGCCATAAGTGTTCCCGGCGACCTCGCCTATTACTCCTATTATGCAGGTTTAATCCTGGTTATGTTATGGGCTTGCTTTGTATTCAGGATAAATTTTGCAAACGCAGTTTTTATTACAGTAGCAACGGTGCTGCTCTATAATATCACCGCTTTTATCTTTCAAGATGTGTACTCCCATTCGTATGGATCGAAACCCTGGCTGATTATTTTGAACAACAATTATTTTCTGATCTCAGCAGGATTTTTGGCCATCATTGGAGCCTATTTAATAGAAGGTCAGGATAAAGAAATAAAAAGGGTTCATGACGAACTTGTCAACGAGAAAAAAGAGCTTGAAGGGGCCAAACAGAAAGCTGAAGAAAGCGATCGGCTGAAGTCTGCTTTTCTGGCCAATATGAGCCACGAAATCAGGACTCCGCTCAATGCCATTATTGGGTTCTCCGATTTACTGACAGATTCCTACTTCTCTCAGGAACAAATTTCAGAATTTGCTAAATATGTCAAGCAAAATGGCGATGCACTTTTGTCGGTAATCGACGATATCATGGACATTTCGAAAATTGAGGCAGGACAAATAACAATCAGAAAATCCAGGCTTTCTGTCGATAACCTGGTCACTGAACTTCACCATGAATTTCTTCTGAAATCCAATGAAAAAGGAATTGAGCTAAAAACTAATCTCGCTGATAACAACGAAGAAATATTTATTGAATCTGACGGAGAAAGGATACGGCAGGTATTGGTCAACCTGCTAACAAACGCCATCAAATTTACCGAAGTCGGGAGCGTGGAGATAGGTGTGATCAACGAAATTAATTCAGTTCGAATATATGTTTCAGACACCGGCATCGGAATTTCGCCCGAACATCATGAGCATATTTTTGAGCGGTTCTGGCAGGTCGATTCGTCGAAAGTAAGGAAGCATGGCGGAAACGGCCTTGGATTAACGATTTCGAAAAACCTGGCTAAAATTCTTGGAGGTGAACTACGCCTGGATTCGATTGAGGGAGTTGGTTCTACTTTTGTTCTTTCAATCCCGAAAAAATAAGGCAGATTTCTATTACTTTTCATCAGAAAACGAAGGAATACCTTTCGGAGAACTCAACAAATTCAAATAAAACCAGAATCCGGCGCCGAATGCAACAACCAGCCCAGCCAGCAGGGAAATCATATACGATAATCCAAACCCTTCAGGAGCAAACAACAGATAGC
>JAEWME010000116.1 GCA_023393265.1 Bacteroidota bacterium
CCCAACTCATGCAGGTACTCAACCTGGTGCGCAAAGTGGCCAAAACCGATGCCAACGTGTTGATCACGGGCGAAAACGGAACCGGAAAAGAACTGATTGCTCAGGAAATCCACCGGCTGTCGGGACGGGCGGACGAAGTGTTGGTGAGTGTTGACATGGGCGCCATCACCGAAACCCTGTTTGAAAGCGAGCTCTTTGGCCACGTGAAAGGCGCTTTCACCGATGTGCGGGAAAACCGGCCCGGAAAATTTGAAGTGGCAGACAAAGGCAGCCTTTTCCTCGACGAAATCGGCAACCTGTCATTTCACCTTCAGGCCAAACTATTGGCAGCGATCCAAAACAGGAAAATATCCCGAATCGGCTCAAACCAAAGCATTCCTGTCGACATCAGGCTGATTTGCGCCACCAACAAAAACCTGGAACAAATGGTACAGGACGGGCTTTTCCGCGAAGATTTGCTCTATCGCATCAACACCATCCAGATTGAGATTCCGCCGTTGCGCGAGCGCGAAAATGACGTGCTCGTACTGGCCGACTTTTTCCTGAAAAAATATGGTTCGAAATACAACAAACTCAACCTGAAAATAAACCAGCAAGCACAGGATAAACTGGTGAAATATGCCTGGCCGGGCAATGTTCGCGAACTTCAGCACACGATAGAAAAGGCCGTAATCCTTTGCGAAAGCAACATTCTGAAGCCCGAAGACTTCTTTATGCGGCCAATCAGTTCAGCAAAAAACATCACGACCGAACTGACTCTTGAGGAAATGGAACGTCGCATGATTAACATGGCCATCGAGAAAAACGGGGGAAACCTGAGCGCCGCAGCCGAACAACTCGGAATTACGAGACAGACATTATACAACAAAATGAAAAAAACAGGCCAATGATCAGTCGAAATATGTATCTCCAGATCGTATTCAGGGTTCTGGTTATTGTGGCCCTGGCAGTTTCTGCAGGAGCCATCATTGCCACCAAATTGCCGTCAATGCTGGCAATTGTCTGCGTCCTGCTCGAAATTCCGGTCGTTGCCGGACTGGTGAAATACCTGAACACGACCAACAGAAAGATTAGCTATTTTTTTGATTCGGTGCAAAACAACGACTCGGCGCTTAGCTTTTCGGCTGACATTTCGAACAAGCCTGTTAGAGACCTGTATTCGGGACTGAACAAGGTAAACGAACAGATTCAGCAGTTAAAAATTCAGAGCCAGCAGCACGAACAATATTTTCAGACACTCATCGAACATGTGGCAACGGGCATCCTCACCTTCAATCCGAAAGGTTTCGTGCTTCATGCCAATTCGAGCGCCAAAAAGATGCTGGGAGCCGAAGTGCTGAACCACGTGAGTCAACTGGAGCGCATCAACCGGAGTTTGTATCAGGCTATCCTGAACATCAAACCGTTTGAGCAGAAACGCGTGTCGATCATCAGCGAGCGGGGAACTGCGGAGTTGCTAATCAAAGCAACATCAATCAAGACCCGCGAAGAAGAACTAATGCTGCTTTCTCTTCAGGACATCAGGAACGAACTCGACGAAAATGAGCTCGATTCGTGGATGAAGCTGATTCGGGTGCTGATGCACGAAATCATGAATTCGATCGCACCAATCACCTCGCTTTCCGAAAGCCTCAGCAAACTTTTCACCGTTGAGGGCCGTGATGTTAAACCTTCGGAAATGGACGAAAAAACAATCAGGAATACCATTTTGGGATTGAATGTAATTGGAGAACAGGGAAACGGATTAATTAAATTTGTGGAATCGTACCGAAAACTGACACGGCTTCCGAAACCCGACCTGAAAATATTTAAAGCTGAGTCGCTTGTCAACCGTATTAAAGTGCTCTATTTTTCGTTCGAGAACAACGAGAAAGCCAAACTTTCGGTTGAAATTAATCCTGAAAACCTGGAGATTTATGCTGATGAAGATTTGGTGGCGCAGGTGCTGCTCAACCTGGTAAAAAATGCGCTGGAAGCGGTTTCGGTGCTCGAATCAGGAACCATCAGGATTTTGGTAAAACTTGGCGCCAACAACCGTCCTGAAATTTCTGTTGCCGACAATGGTCCGGGCATTCCGCGCGAGATACTTGAACAAATTTTTGTCCCGTTCTTCACAACCCGCGAGAAAGGCTCCGGAATTGGGTTGAGCCTTTCGAGACAAATTATGCGTTTGCATGGAGGCAGTCTCCAGGTTCGGTCGGTTCCTGAAAAAGAAACCGTTTTCACCATGAGTTTCTGATTGAAGAACAGAGAACGTTTGAGCGTCTAAAGAAGATAGATGTAGTAGATTCGGGCGGGAAACCTGTCGCCCCGAAAGTGGATTAACCGAAAACTGAAGATCGAAACCACAATCGAAGTATCTTCAGGAAATATCCTTTTTACGTGGTTAATCAATTTTAGCAAAAGAGTTTTCAGTGTCATTTCAGATGCTTATTTCCAGATTTTCGTATCGGTCATCCAGTTTTCGAGAGCCAGACGGCGATCAGTTTCCCGGTCGTTTTCTTCTCCTGAAAAAATGCTGTTGTCAACCATCCAGGCTTCCATCTCAAGCGATTTCTCCGTTTCAGCCTTTTCGGTAAAGAATGCCAATGCTGCACCCGAATCGCCTGACAAAGCCATCGTACCAGTCATCGCGATTATTTGTGGTTGTTTGTCTGAACACATTTCCACACTGATTCTTTGCATGCTTTTATCGCTGCTGGTTATCGCATTTGGCATATTAGCCGAAGCATTCATTGTTCCTAGTACAAAAGCGATTGCAATCAGGGCCGAGGCCATTTTCTGATTCATTGTTTTCTGATTTCTGTGTGTTGTTTTCATTACTTTGAGATTTTAATTTGTTTGAGTTGTTTTGTGTTTTCGATTTATCTGTATACCACTACTGTGCCAAACAATTAAATAATTGTAAATCAATAATGTAAACGTAATAAATGCAAAAATTGTGTAAAATATTTTTACAATCATTCTCCTAATTTTTTACACATTTGCTGACCAAAAAAAGAAAAGCTGCCCGGGTTGGGCAGCTTTTCTCCAATGTGCTTTCTCTCTTTAGAAATTTACTAACTAACTATTTTTTGTGCGCTATTGAGTCTTTCAGGGCGAGGCCATCGGCTGTCATCACCCAAAATTTTCCAACCATGTCGCCGTCCCACATGTTTTCGGTATTTTCAATATCATAAATAATATCCGACATATTTGAATTCAGGAAAACACCTTTTCCTTCCGGAACTTTCAAAATAACCGAAACTTCCTGTTCCCGCCAGCGGGCATCCTGTTTCAGGAAATAGTACGGATCGAACTGCAGGGTTGAGTCCTTCTGCGAAAAATTGTATTCTATCTGCTCCAGATTCTTTTGCGCATCCTCCGTATTACTGCCGCGTGCATACTTTTTAACGAGCAGCGAATATTCGTCGGAACTGCTTTTTTCGATGGTCACCCGCGGATGTCCAAGCATGGTTTGTTTACCTTTCACGGTGGCTATTTTCATCCGGTCGAGCGAAATCTCCCGGTCGATCAACGATTGATAAAGATCTTCGGCCGATTCGAGGTATAATGTTTTGCACTTGGTGCAGTCTATTTTCTGGCTGACAGTCTGGCTTGTTTGTTTGCTAAAGTTACTTACCTGGTTAACACCTACAACAATGAGGACAACCAATGCAACCAACCAAACACCAAAAGCTCCCAATCCGATGAGCTTGTTATTTGTTTTGTACCTGAAGAGCAATTTCGTTCCGGCAAAAAGGATCAGCAAAATGGGGATACCCGCCAAGATTGAAATAGCGATCAGCGAAACGGTGTAAGCTTCAGGACTGACAAAGTTATTAATCAGTGAAGCCATATCGACATTCGAATGCCAGCCCCAGCTCCAGGTACCGCTATGCAAAAACGAATGGCCTACTGCCATCGAAGTTACAAAGCCGATAAGGCTGGCTACCCCGGCAACAAGCAGAATAACACCCAGGATAAGCACGACGATGCGCATCACAACCCTGAAACCGCTGTTGACAACGTCGCCAAAACGGTCGACGCGGGTCTGTCCTTTTTCATTTTTCGAGTTCATGAATTTGTTGTAGTTCTCGCCTACTTCGTTCATTTCCTCTTTAATCGACTTTTCGATGTTCGAAACATTGGCCTCTTTGCCTTTCATTTCAAGTTTTTGCGCTGTAGTTCTGGCTTTGGGAACCACAATCCACATGATGATGTAAATCAGGAAAGAAGAACCCACGCCGAGGAAAAAAGCCACAACAAAAATGATTCGCAAAATCACCGGGTCGATGTTGAAATAGGCACCCATTCCGGAGCAAACACCACCCAGCACCCGGCTGTCGCCGTCGCGATAAAGTCTGCGTCTGATTTTCTGTTCAACTTCAGGTTCCAATGGTTCGGCTTCAGGCTTTCCAGCGGTCTCTTCTTCAGCCTCCATAAAATCTTCAGGTTTACCCATCCGCAAAATCACCTCATCAACCATCTCGTCGGTAATCACCTCGGTTTTGTTGGCAGTCTTTTCAATAAAAAGTTCGGAGATGCGTGCTTCAATGTCCTGAAGGATTTCCTGGCCTTCGATGGCAGCACCAAAATGGCGGTTGAGCATGTGCAAATAACGTTGAAGCTTTTCGTAGGCATCTTCGTCGATGTGGAAAATGCTTCCACTTATATTGATTGTAAATGTCTTTTTCATTTCTAAATAATTTTCAATTGTTTCTTTCTACTGAAAATGACCTATTTATGCTCTTTAATTGTCTGAACAGCTTCCACCAGTTCGTCCCACGATGTTCCCATTTCTTTCAGGAAATAACGGCCTTCGTCGGTTAGCTCATAATATTTACGTGGCGGCCCCTGAGTCGACTCTTCCCATTTGTAAGCCAGTAATCCGTCGTTTTTCAAACGGGTCAGCAACGGATAAAGTGTTCCTTCCACTACAATCATCTTCGAGCGGCTGAGCTCTTCAATGATGTCGCTTGCGTAAAGAGGTTTTCCGTCGATTACCAGCAGAATGCAGTATTCGAGAACACCCTTGCGCATTTGAGCTTTTGTATTATTCAGATCCATCGTATTTCCTCCTTAAATTCGTTGTTCCCCAATTCCGTTTGCAGGTTAATTCACCCAAACATTATTGTTGGTCATCCAACTTTCCAATTTCAGCGCGCGGTCCGTGTCGCCCGAAGAAACGGCAAAGTTGTCGTTATCGATCATCCAGCCTTCCATTTGCAGCGGTTCTTCAACAACCGTTTCGGCAGCAAAACCGTTTGTACCGAATGTCTCGGTTTTGACCATCCAGTTTTCAATTTCGAGCGATTTGTCTTTCGCTGCTTCTTTCGAAAACCTTGCCGCAATGGCCTGCACATCGGTTGTAACAGTTGCATGGCTTTCAACTGCAACCGGTGCTGCATCGTTTTCTGTTGTTTGATCGACCATGATCATGGCCATTTTGCCGAAGCTGTTGTTTACAAAAACCTGTTTCCAAAAACCGTTTGCACTCACCGTTAAACTAATGAGCACCAAACTGGCAACTGCGGCAAAAGTCTTGGAAATGTTGACCCGGAATTTTCTGTTTTCTGTTTTCTGAAGATTGTTTGTTGTTTTCATGGCTTTGAGTTTTGTTTTCTGAATTGTTTCTGTTTTTCTGTTTTCGTTTTCTGAACTCGTTTTCTTGTTTTCTGCTTCTTGTTTTTTGTTTTCTCTGAATGTAAGACGATCGGCTTTTGATTTCGTTACAGTTTGTAAGGAACTTTTTTTAATCTTCTACCTTCTCTTACATTGTTATTGGCTTTACAAACATACGAACTTTAAATGGATCTTTGCAATACAAAGTACTAAAATTTTTTAAAATAATTCAAAATAATTTATATAATATTGATTTTGTGATTGTTATAAAAATAAAAAAATCACAAAGAAACTATTGAAACGTTAAAAAATACCGACTTCACCACATAAAAAACAAAAAAGTCCTCCGGAAAATTCCGGAAGACTTTATGAAAATATACTGATTTTTGGAACTTACTTGTTCAGTAGCTGGTCGATAAAGTGTGCCACGGGGTATTTTTCGCCTACAATATCTTCGGCTTTATAATACTGAAAAGTGCGATCGGTTGACATCGTTACGAAAATGCCATGCGGGAAATTATCATTTAGCGGCATATTCAAAACATCCGATCCATCGCCTACGTGTGTTGGGACTGACGCCGACCTTTTCCAGTGTGATCCGGAACCTGGTTTGAATGACATCAAATTCACACCAGAAAATGGAACCATCGAAAATGAAGCCAGCCAGCAAGAGGAACATTAGGAGGAAAATTTCATCCTGATTTAGCTGCCCTGAAACCAAATAAAAAACCTCCGGACCTTGCTGATCCGGAGGCATACAAAAAACACATCCACCAAACTATATAATTCTATTTTTCGAGTTCTTCTTCCAGTTCGCGCTCGGTATCGAGGAATAATTTCAAATCTTCGTCAACCGATTGGATTCCGGCAATTCCGAAATTTTGCACCAGCACGTTGGCCACGTTTGGCGACAGGAAGGCTGGCAATGTCGGGCCGAGGTGAATATTTTTCACGCCGAGGTAAAGCAGGGCGAGTAATACTATCACTGCTTTTTGTTCGTACCACGCAATGTTGTACGCAATTGGCAACTGGTTCACATCTTCCAGTTCAAAAATTTCTTTCAGCTTCAGGGCAACAACAGCCAGTGAATAAGAGTCGTTGCACTGTCCGGCGTCGATTACGCGCGGAATGCCGTTGATGTCGCCCAAAGGCAGTTTGTTGTAGCGGTATTTGGCACAACCTGCCGTCAAAATCACAGTGTCTTTCGGAAGTTTTTCGGCGAACTGGGTATAGTAGTCGCGTTCTTTCATGCGGCCATCGCAACCGGCCATCACAAAGAACTTACGAATAGCGCCGGTTTTTACGGCTTCTACAATTGGTCCGGCTAATTCGAAAACCTGGTTGTGAGCGAACCCACCAATGATTTCGCCGGTTTCGATTTCGGTTGGAGCACCACAAATCAATGCGTGTTCGATAATCTGACGGAAGTTTTTCATTTCACCCGGTTTGCGATCGGCGATATGAACGGCTCCCGGCAGACCCGATGCGCCGGTGGTGTAAATGCGGTCGGCATACGAAGCGCCTTTCAGCGGCGGAACGATACAGTTGGTGGTGAAAAGAATTGGGCCATTGAAGCTTTCGAATTCTTCTTTCTGTTTCCACCAGGCATTTCCGTAGTTTCCGGCCAGGTGTTTGTATTTTTTGAATGCAGGATAGTAGTTGGCAGGCAACATTTCGCTGTGGGTATATACATCCACGCCGGTTCCTTCGGTCTGAATCAGCAATTCTTCCATATCCTTCAGGTCGTGACCCGAAATAAGGATGGCCGGATTTTTTCGCACGCCAATGTTTACTTTAGTCATCTCCGGATTTCCGTAGGCAGTCGTGTTTGCCTGATCAAGTAGTGCCATTACATCCACACCAAATTTTCCGGTTTCGAGGGTTAAGCCAACCAACTCATCAGTCGACAAATCCTGAGTTGTAGCGGCCAGGGCGCGCTCCATGAAGGCAAAAATTTCTTCTTTCTCGAAGTTGAGGTTGTAGGCGTGTTCGGCATAGGCAGCCAAACCTTTCAGTCCATAAATGATCAACTCTTTCAGCGAGCGGATATCTTCGTTCTTTTCGCTCAGGATGCCCACCTCAGCAGCTTTGGCTTCAAATTCTTCGGTGGTTACGGCAGTCCAGGTAACCGATTCGTGTGCCGGCAATGCGATCCCGTTGGCTACGGCTTTGGTGCGCAGCTCGTCACGAACTTTCAGTGTTTTTTTGATGCGGATCGAGAAAGCAACCTCGTCGAAATTGGCATTTGTAATTGTGCTGAACAAACCGTCGAAAATCACTTTGTTCACCCTCGGTTCAGCCTGACCAATCTTGCGCAACTCAATATTAAGAGCCGCAACACCCTTTAGCACAAATAAAAGTGTATCCTGAAGGTTGGCTACGTCACTCTCTTTTCCGCACACACCTTTTACTGTGCAACCAATTCCTTTGGCTGCCTCCTGACATTGAAAACAGAACATATTCATAATTGATTTTTTTTGACATGAGAATGGCTGTCTGCATGATTTCAGCAGATATGATTCTCGTTGATTGTTAAATTTTTAAATGATTTTTCTTTTTCGAAAAGTTTATTAAAATACTTCTCATGTCCGTCAGCTAAAGCAGACGGCAAAGAATAAGCGCTTCATATTCGATTTCACGATAACCCGCAACCCGAATCTCGCAACCCGCAACCCATTTACACCCAGGCTTCGTCGAGGATTTCGCCTTTGATGCTGACGATGATTTCTTTCACCGGAACTTTGCGCGAAGCCTGAGCTTTTGCCATCTGTACCAGTTGCGATAAACCTCCGCAGCAGGGAACTTCCATCATCATGATGGTGATGGTGTTCACGCGGGCCTCGTCGATGAGCCGACGAATTTTCTCGACGTATATTTCTTTGCCCTGATCGAGTTTCGGGCAGGCAATTACCAGTGATTTTCCGGCTAAAAATTTCGAGTGAAAATTTCCCATGCTGAAAGCTACACAATCGGCAGCCAGCAACAGGTCGGTTCCCTGGAAAGTAGCGCCAGCCGGGTTAATCAGGTGCATTTGCACCGGCCACTGACGCAATGCCGAAGGCGCTTCTGTTGCTACCGGAGCACCGGCAAATCGCAGGTTTTGTGGTTCGAAACTCACTTCTTTTGATCCCGGGCATCCGCCCGACGCACAACCACCACCCGACGATTCCACTTTTGTATTGTGCACTTCCGAAATAACTGTATCAACGCTGAACGGAATTTCTGAAGCATGTAACTTCAGATAGCTCACGGCTTGTTTCAGGAAACCTGTTTCGCCATGTTCTTTCAGGTGCCTGAGGTGAGCAACCATCGTATTCTTCCCCTTCGGAATAATCTGCTTCACAACCACTACCTCATCATATTCATCCGCCTCACGTTTTTCGATGGTTATTGCTCCCTCCGGACAATGACCCAGGCAGGCTCCCAATCCGTCGCACATCAGCTCACTAATGAGCCTGGCTTTGCCATCAATAATTTGCAGTGCACCTTCGTGACAGTTCGGCACGCATAGCCCGCAACCGTTACATTTATCTTCGTCAATTGTTACAATCTCGCGTATCATCTCGATTTATTATTTATAATTGATGAATGATTAGTTCATCGTTTCGGTTACTATTTTTGTATTTTTCTGGAACAAAAGTACGGTTGCCCGGTTGAGTAAAATGTAACCAATGTTACAAACCGAAAGAAAAATAGAAAATGGTGAAACTGCTGCCAAATCATCAGTAATCAATTATCAATAGAAAATGATCCGACCCGAAATACTTTGCCAGTCGCCGGTTTTCCGCGGCATTGCTCCTGAAGAACTGAAGAACCTTCTCGGCCAGGTTCATTTTCAGTATAAAACCTACAGCAAAAACGAACTCATCGTAGAAGGTGGCGAAATTTGTGACCGTTTGCTCATTGTTCAGCAAGGTAGTGTAAAAGCCGAAATGAACGACTATTCCGGCAAAACCATCAAAATAGAAGACCTTTCGGCACCGCAGCCGCTCGCTTCGGCATTCCTTTTCGGAGATCAAAACCGGTTTCCGGTGACTGTTTCGGCCAATAACGATGTGGAAATAGTTTCGATCCCGAAAGCTGAATTTGTGAAGCTGCTTCAGCTAAATTCCTTGGTGTTAAATAATTATCTGAACACGATCTCAACCCGGGCCCAGTTTTTATCGCAAAAGCTGCGGTTCCTTTCTTTTAAGACGATACGACAGAAAATTGCCCACTTTTTACTCGAAAAAGCTGGTGACCGGTTGCAAACCGTTGAATTAACTCAATCGCAAAGCCAACTGGCCGAAATGTTTGGCGTCACCCGTCCGTCGCTCGCCCGAACGCTGGGCGAAATGACCCAGGAAGGCCTTATCGAAACTGACCGGCGCTACATTAAAATACTGGACAAAAGCAAAATGAATCAGTTACTGAAAGGGTAGACTCAAAAGCCGGAAAAACGGATAAAACCTGCTGATAAACAAAATCGGTTACTCCTCCGTTTCTTACGACAAAAATCATGATTTGCACCGTTTGCCATGATTATAATTGCGCAAAATTTTGAAGCATGAGAAAGATTGTTCAGGGGAGGCTTTCAGTATTTAAATTTGAGAGTTTCAGGAAGTATAAAAATATCGTCCACTTCATTACCACCAAGGAAGGTTGGGTATCGGGCGACAAGCCACGCTTTACCGGAGACGAAGAAAAAGAATATGCCGAATTCAGGAAAGAACTTGCCGTTTCGGGCGAGTGGAAACCGGATCAGTTTGTGTTTCCGCGACAAACACATTCCGATCGTATCGAAGTTGTAAATTCTGCCAACCAGGAAGCGGAATTGCAGGATACCGACGCACTGATAACAGCAGAACCCGGCATTTTTGTTTGTGTGCAGACAGCCGATTG
>JAEWME010000192.1 GCA_023393265.1 Bacteroidota bacterium
CCGCGACATCTGGAACAAAGAACTTTCGAGAATACAGGTTGAAGGTGGCACCACCGACCAAATACGTACTTTTTATTCGTGTCTGTACCGCACGATGCTGTTCCCGCGCAAGTTTTTCGAGTTCGACAAGGACGGCAAAATGGTACATTACAGTCCGTACAACGGACAGGTTTTGCCCGGCGCGATGTTCACCGACAACGGCTTTTGGGACACGTTCCGCGCTGTTTTCCCGTTTTTCAACCTGATGTACCCGTCGCTGAATGCGCAAATTCAGGAGGGATTGGCCAACGCCTACAAGGAAAGCGGATTTTTGCCTGAATGGGCTAGCCCGGGTCACCGCGATTGCATGATCGGCTCGAATTCGGCTTCGATTATTGCCGACGCATATCTAAGCGGCGAGCGCGGTTACGACATCAACACACTCTATGAAGCGGTGATTAAAAACTCCAAAACCGAAGGACCACTCGAATCGGTTGGCCGCAAAGGAGTTGACTATTACAACAAATTAGGCTATGTTCCTTACGATGTAAAAATCAACGAAAATGTGGCGCGCACACTCGAATATGCCTACGACGACTGGTCGATCAGCCGCCTCGCCAAGGCACTGAACCGCCCGAAAGAAGAAATCGACCTGTTTGAAAAACGTAGTCAGAACTACCGCAACGTGTTTGACGCTGAAACGAAGCTGATGCGCGGGCGCAATCAGGACGGCAGTTTTCAGAAACCATTCAACCCGTTTAAATGGGGCGACGCTTTCACCGAAGGAAATAGTTGGCACTATACCTGGTCGGTTTTCCACGACATCCAGGGGCTGGTTGACCTAATGGGCGGCAAAAAAGAATTTTTAAATATGCTCGACTCGGTATTCGTGGTTCCACCAATTTTCGACGACTCGTATTACGGCGGTGTTATTCACGAAATTCGCGAGATGCAGATTATGAACATGGGAAACTATGCACATGGCAATCAGCCTATCCAGCACATGATTTACCTGTATAATTTCGCAGGACAGCCGTGGAAAACCCAAAAATGGGTTCGCGAGGTAATGAACCGCATGTACCTGCCTACGCCCGACGGTTACTGTGGCGACGAAGACAACGGACAAACTTCGGCCTGGTATGTTTTCTCGGCCATGGGTTTTTACCCCGTTTGCCCCGGGAGCGGACAATACGTGATTGGCGCACCGCTGTTTAAAAAGATTACGGTGAAACTCGAGAATGGAAAAGAAGTAGTGATTAACGCTCCTGAAAACAGCACTGAAAACAAATATATTTCTGATCTGAAAATGGATGGGAAGGCATATACTAAAAACTTTCTGAACCGTGCCGAGCTGATGAAGGGCGCCACGCTCGATATAAAAATGAGCGCCACGCCTAACGAAAAACGCGGAATCAACAGCGAGGACTTCCCCTATTCATTCAGCACCGAAGTAAAGAAATAATTCAGGAATTTGCTTTAACTGAAAACTCAGGTATAGTCTGGCAATGCCGGATTTTACCTGAGTTTTTTTTGTCATATTATTAAGCGCTCAGGCATCGGGATTATTTGCCACTACTTGCATCAACAGCATTGGAAGGAACACGCGCCCGACTTTGAGTAACAATGTAAACTCCGGTAAACACCAACGCGATAGCCAGCATTTTCGTCCATCCAAACGTATCGAGTTGCCAGTAAACAGCAGCAAACGAAGCCACAATCGGTTGAACATTATTGTACATGGTTGCCACCGTTGGGCGAAGGTTCTTTTGCCCGATCGGGATCATCAGGTAGGCAAAAAAAGTTCCACCGAACACCACAAATGCAATGTCCATCAATACATTTCCGGGAACTGCGCTGTAGTTGGTCGAAACCAACTGATGAAAGTTGAAAGGCAAATAAAACAAGGCAGAAAACAAAAACATCCACTTCATCATAGTAAACCCGCTGTAGCGGCTGATCATTTTCTTGAAAAGTACGAAATAGGTGGCATAACTCAACTGCGACAGGAAACAAAGACCAATGCCATATAAGTTGTTGTGATTGTTTGCTGAGGCACCAACAGCAGAACTGCTCAAAATAAGCAGCAAGGCACCTGAAGCGCCGACTAAAATTCCGCCAAACTTCAGCCAGGTGATAGGCTCTTTCAGGTACAAGGCAGCCAGGATCATCGTAACGATAGGCAGCGTGGTGGTTACAATGGACGCATTGATTGGAGAGGTGAGCGATACACCCAGGATAAATACACCCTGATTAAGAATAATACCCAGCAAAGCAGCCACGGCCAACAGCATCAAGTCGCGGGGAGCGACCTTCTCACGCCAGGTGAACAACGACAACAGCCAGAAAGCCAATGCCGCTCCAATAACCCGAAACGACACCAGAATCCAGGAGTTAATCGCCGGATCGTTCATCGCAATTTTCGAAAGTGGTGCCATCAGCCCCCAACAGATGTTGGCTGCAATCATTGCAACATGACCCTTTAGTTTCGTTCTTCCCACGGCATAATTTTTTGGCAAAAGTATAGCACCAGAATTTTTCAGGCGTAAAGCCATTGTTAATTAATCAAATAATACCTGCTGAATCTGAAAATATCCGGACTATGAACAATAACAAGTCTTTTCACATTTTATCGATAGTCGATTGTTACTGGCAACCAACGCCTGATTACTTAAAAATTTGTAGCTTAGTTCCTCAAATCACAACAAGGATCAACATGAAAAAATATATTTTAATTGTCATCGTTTTGCTCACGGCACAACTCTCTTTTAGCCAGACTACGTTTAAATATGTAATAATTCCTACCTATTTTCCTGAAATTGGGCGCGGGCTCAATCCCTATGGCGTTAGTTCCGAAATACAGAAGATACTTTCATCAAAATCTATTCAATGTGCTTTCAATGAAAATAAAAAGCCTGACGATTACTGTGATATTCTCACAATTAATCTGACCAAAGAGTCTAACATGTTCAAAAACAAACTAAGGGTCGACTTGAAAGATTGCATGAACAATATTGTTTGGACAGGTGAAGGCGAAGGCAGGTCTAAAGATTTTGTCAAAGGTTACGCAGAAGCATTGGCCGACGCCCTGAGCAATCTGAACAGCCTCCCTGTTAATTCAATCGAGCAACGATTCAGGGAAACTCCGGCAGCACGCGCTGAAAAAGAGAATCCGGCAATTGTGGCTAAAGATAACGAACCTGCTTCGGAAAAGAGGATGCAACCCGAAAAGTTACCAGCCACACCAAAACAGTCTGATACAAATGGATACAAGCCTCGAAATTTATACTGGAACACAACCTATTTTGTCGATGTAATAACCGATCCGACAGGGAAAGAAGTGAAAATCATCATATTAAACAGCAAATCACTGAAATATGAAGATTTTCAGGAAATTGCCACACTGAATCCTTCAGGAATCGAAAATACCTATCGCATCAAATGGGTCACTCCTGAAGGTAAAACACTGGATGGGATAGCAAGCCTTTCAGAACAGCAATTGAATATTTCGCTGAATTCGGACAAAGATCCGATTATTATAAGTTTACAAAAATATTGAGCAGGTTTTTGTCCAGTAGTTTTATGAGTTTTTGCTTGACAGAAAAGTCTATTTAAAGCTGCCCGTTTTTTTCTAAAACCGTGACAATTCGTCACAGGTTTATCTAACCTCTGGCATCTCATCCCATGTTTTACCTTCAAGAATCCGTCCAGTTTTCTTTTTATTTTTTCCACCCCACTGTTTAAAAAAGAAAGCAACGTTATTGTCAAAACACTGCTCTTTAATATCAATTACCCATTCCTCTTTCATTGGCCTTGCTTTTACCCCACTCTCACCTCCCACGATGACCCAGTCAATATTTTCAAGATTCATTTTACCGATAGAGCCGATTAATGGTTCGCATGACAGAAATTTGGTTCGGGCTCCTGTTTGAGCAAGAAGATCAATCCGATTTTTATTCCACTCGTTTTCAACTGATACTCCCATCCAAATATTATGTGTCCATTCCAACAAACCTTCTTTATCGTAATACAACAGTACATCAGCTCTTTTCGTAAGTATCTGAAAAACATGTTGTGGATTACCTTTCATTACTTGAAAAACCTGCTGTATAAAATCAATCGGGATTTTCTCATGAAAGAGATCGCTCATCGAATTTACAAACACAACTTTGGGTTTTTTCCACGAGTAGGGTTCGGCTAAAGCATCCTCGTGGATATGAAT
>JAEWME010000062.1 GCA_023393265.1 Bacteroidota bacterium
GGAGGCATAGGAAGAAGTTGCCTCACCATTATTTTCCTCCATTTCGCGGCGATAACGTTCTTCACGCTCCCTCATGGCTTCTTTGCGCTCATCGTAAAAACGAGTGGTAATTCTGAATTGCTTTGACTTTGGCAGGTTTACGAATCTCATTCCCATGGCTTATTCTTTTTATTACTGCAAAATTAATAATTGTTCGGTGAGTATGAAAAATAAGTTCTGAGTGCAAAGTGCCTAAAATTTAAAAATCTGCCCTTAAGCTCAGCACCATTGATTTTCTCTTCTGCCTAAGAAAGTTCCTTCCCAAAAATTCGGAACCGCTTATAGACCTGTCCGCCGACGCGCTCCATTTCCGAACGCACCCGCGTGTTGTTTTCCAGCTCAAGATGCGAATCGATCACCGTTTTACCGGCGGCTTTGGCCGATCGGATCATTTTAACCCCCATCAGCACATCCAGTCCTTTTCCTCGATATGCAGGGTCGATGCCGCCAAGCAACAAATTCAACTGTTTCGATTTTCGGGCTTCAGCAAAAATTTTAAAAATCCCAAACGGCAGCAATTTTCCGCCGGCCTTTTTGATTCCCTCGCCAATGTGCGACATGCCGATGACAAAAGCGACCACTTCGTTTTGCTGATTTACGACAACTTTAATAAACCTCGGATTGATCAAAAACAGGTAGCGGTTGGCAAAATCGTCCATTTCGGCTTCAGAAAATGGAATAAACCCAAAAATCTCGGTGAAAGTCCGGTTCAGGAGCCGTAACACCGGATGAATATAAGGTTTCACTTTTCGTCTCGATTCGAATTCCAGCACCTGCATCCCGCGATTTAAGCCGATGGCCCGGTCGTAAATTTTTTGGTAAAACTCCGGAATGGGCTCCGGAACTTTAATTTGGTAAACAACCAAATCGACTTCTTTTCCATAGCCACAGTTTTCGACCAGTTTTACCTGATACGGAAAATTGCAGTTGGAAGCGATGACGGCCGGTTCGGAGAAACCTTCGATCAGCAAACCCTGGGGATCCTTGTCGGAAAAAGCCAATGGGCCGACTAGCCGCACCATGCCTTTGCCGCGCGCCCATGCCTCGATCGCACCGATCAGTTTTTTGGCCACCTCGGCGTCGTCCCAAGTCTCGAAAAAAGCAAAACGGGCATTCTGCTCGCCATGCGCGTCGTTGTATTTCCGGTGAATGATTCCCATGATTCGGCCAACCACTTCGTCGCCGCGTTTGGCCAGCAGCAAAATGGTGTCGCACGAGTCGAACGATTTGTTTTTCTTCGGATTGAAAAATTCCCATTCATCCATGTAAATAGGCGGAACCCAGTTGGGATGGTCTTTGTGAATTTTTGCCGGTAAGTGAATAAATGCTCTCAGCTCTCGCCTCGAGCATACCTCCTGAATCAGAACAGGAGACTGCGCATTGTCAGGTTTGGTCATAGATAGATAGCGCCGGTTTGTTTGAGATTTGCCTTCCAAGGTATTTATTTTTTTTGTCCGTTTTGTTCTGCATATTAAAAAATGATTGCAAATCCATAGACAAGCGAATCTGGAAAAAATTGCAAAGCTTTCCATTCAGGCTTTTTTATCCTTTTCTTTAAAATGTATATTTGAGCGAACAAAAAATAAAGCGCATTGAGTACGACTTCGAAATATGTTGAAACCCCGCTGATGAAGCAGTATTATGCCGTGAAAGCCAAACATCCGGATGCCGTTTTGCTGTTTCGCGTGGGCGACTTTTACGAGACTTTTGGCGAAGATGCCATCCGGGCATCGGGCATTCTGGGCATCACGCTGACGCGTCGGGCCAACGGTTCGGCCAGTTTTGTGGAGCTTGCAGGCTTCCCGCATCACGCACTCGACACCTATTTGCCCAAACTGGTGAGGGCCGGACAGCGGGTTGCCATCTGCGAGCAGTTGGAAGACCCGAAAATGACCAAAAACATTGTCAAACGGGGTATTACCGAACTGGTGACGCCGGGCGTTTCGTTCAACGACAACATCCTCGAAAACCGCGAAAACAACTTTTTGGCGTCCGTTCATTTCGACAAAAAGATGGCTGGTGTGGCTTTTCTCGATATTTCGACGTGTGAATTTCTCACGGCCGAAGGTTCTTTCGAATATGTCGATAAGCTCCTGAATTCGTTTCAACCCAAGGAAGTGCTCTACCAAAAAGGGAAAGGAACTGATTTCACCGCGCTGTTTGGCGGCAAGTTCTACACCTTTCCGCAAGACGACTGGGTTTACACCGAAGATGCTGCCAACGACCGGCTGATGCGTCATTTCGAAACCAAATCGCTCAAAGGATTTGGCGTACACGAACTGAACTACGGCATCATTGCTTCCGGAGCCATTTTGCATTACCTCGACCTCACCCAGCATCACAACGTCAGACACATCGTGAGCCTGTCGCGGATCGAGGAAGAAAAATACGTCTGGCTCGACCGGTTCACCATCCGCAACCTCGAACTTTTTTCGTCGATCAACGAAGGTGCCAAAACGCTGGTGCAGGTGATCGACAAAACCGCGTCGCCAATGGGCGCCCGTTTACTGAAACGCTGGATTGCGCTTCCACTGAAGGAAATTCCGGCCATCAATAACCGCCTGAATGTGGTGGAGCATTTGGTAAGCAATCCTGACTTAAAAGAAAGTCTGACCGAACACATCCGCGAAGTGGGCGATTTGGAGCGCCTGATCTCGAAGGTGGCCGTCGTCAGGATAAACCCGCGTGAGGTGCTGCAACTGAAAAATGCGCTTCAGGCACTTGCCCCCATCAAGGAACTTTGCGCCAGTTCAGGAAGCCCGAACCTGCAACGTTTTGGCGAACAACTGAACCCGTGCGAGTCGATTAAAAACCGGATCGAAAAAGAATTACATCCAGATCCGCCAACGCTGGTCAATAAAGGCGGTGTGATTGCTTCCGGCGTCTCCGAGGAACTTGATGAGTTGCGCACGCTGGCCTTTTCAGGAAAAGACTACCTGGCACAAATGCAGGAACGCGAGGCCGAACGAACAGGGATTACGAGCCTGAAGATCGCTTTTAATAATGTGTTTGGCTATTATATCGAAGTTCGGAACACGCACAAAGACAAGGTTCCGCCAGAGTGGAT
>JAEWME010000349.1 GCA_023393265.1 Bacteroidota bacterium
GTGGGTTATTGCGCGATATGAAAAGAAATTCCATTGGCTTCGTTATTATCATGGCTACCATTTCGGTGGTTGGTATTTTGCTGATTCAGTTTTTCTTCCTGAAGAACTCCTACGACATCAGTGAACGCCAATTTCACCAACTGACAACCAGCGCGCTGCGAAGTGTCGCCATCAGGATTAATGATTATAATGCCAAAGTTTACGGACATCAGGAAAAACCAACCGAGAGCTGCCAGGTTGAGCAAATCTCGAATAATTACTACGTTGTCAATGTCAATGATGTGATTGATCCTGAGTTGCTGGAGCATTTTCTGCGCGACGAGTTTCACCGGAGAAACCTGAATGTAAGTTACGAGTATGCCATTTACGACTGCAATTCGCAGCGGATGGTTTATGGGAATACAGTAAAAAGAGATTCCATTGCGTTGGCAAATGAAGTTAAGCAGAAAAATGCTGACACCACAGTCTGTAGCGACGAGGAACTGATATACGACCGTCAGTTTGAGAAAGCTCATAAAAAACAGGATAAAAAGAAGAAGGTTTGCAATTTGCCCACCTGCGAGAAATATACCTATTATTTTGGGGTGCATTTTCCCGACAGGTCTCAGTTTTACAATACCAGAATCATGACCTGGTATTTCATGAATGGCATTTTGTTTTTCGTGGTTGTTTTCTTTGGATATGCGCTGTATGTTATCATCAAACAAAAACAACTGAGCGAGATTCAGAAAAATTTCATCAATAACCTGACACACGAATTTAAAACACCGATCGCCTCAATCGAACTCGCCTCGAAAGTGCTTGCCAACCCCAAGATATGCGAACAGCCCGAACGGCTGGCTGAATATGTCAGGATTGTTGGGCAGCAAAACAAACGACTTTCAGCCCATGTAGAAAAGCTGCTGCAAATGGCCACCATCGAGAAAACAAGGCTTCAGTTAAATATTGAAAAGATTGATTTGATCGGCTTTATGGATGAGGCGGTTCAGGAATTCAGGAATAGCCAGAACGGTCGTGAATATGAAATCAGGATCGAAACTTCGCTTACCGAAGCTTTTATTTTGGCTGATAAGCTCCACTTTTCGAACCTCATTTTCAATATTCTCGACAATGCAATTAAATATTGCGCGGTCAATCCTGAAATTATCATCAGGATTGAAAAGGGGAAAAACGATTTTATCATTTCGTTTGACGACAATGGAATTGGCATTCCGAAGCAGGACCGCAAAAAGATTTTTCAGCGTTTTTACCGCGTCCCGACAGGCAATGTACACGACGTGAAAGGTTTTGGCCTGGGTCTCGACTATGTGCTGAAAATTGTACGGCGACATGGTTGGCGAATTAAAGTGATCGAGAATTCGCGGAAAGGAAGTACCTTTATCCTTGAAATAAAGAAATCAATCTGAAATGAATTACTCAGGCGAAAAAATTTTGCTGGTTGAAGACGACCAAACGCTAAACTTCATTATAAAGGATAACCTTGAGCAAACCGGGTTTCGGGTTACCTCGACTGCCGATGGCGAAGCCGGGCTGAAAGCATTTAAATCGGAAAAGTTTGCACTTTGCCTGTTCGATGTAATGCTTCCTAAAAAAGATGGATTCACGCTTGCCAAAGAAATTCGGTTGATCGATGACCATGTGCCGATTATTTTTCTCACGGCACGCTCGATGACAGAAGACCGCATCGCTGGCCTTACCCTTGGAGGCGATGACTATATCACGAAACCTTTCAGCATGGAAGAGCTGATCCTGAAAATTGGTATTTTCCTGAAACGGACACTTCATTCTCAGTCGTCGGGAAGCGACAAAATTAAGTACCGGGTTGGCAAGTTTAACTTTTATTTCGACAGCCTGATTCTTGAAACGGACGAAGAACGTAAAACACTTACATACAAGGAAGCCGAATTGCTTCGGTACTTTTGTGATAACCCGAACAAGGTGCTTAGCCGGTCGGATATTTTAATCCAGGTTTGGGGTTCCGACGATTATTACCTGGGGCGCAGCCTCGATGTGTTTATTTCGCGTCTGCGAAAATACCTCAGTAGCGACGACGAAATTAAGATCCTGAATTTGCATGGGATCGGGTTTCGGTTCAACGCCGAGATCACTAAAAACCAGCTTTAAACATTTAGCTGCATTCGATGACGATTTCTCAGATACTGATTTTGGCTGTTATTGGATTTATGGCCGGTGCTTTTAGCGGCACGTTTGGTGTTGGCGGTGCCATTATCGTTATCCCGTCGCTCGTTTTTCTGCTCGGGATTTCGCAGCACGAAGCGCAAGGCACCTCGCTGGCATTTATGATTCCACCTGTTACCCTGATGGCTGCCATTACTTATTGGAAAAATGGATATGTCAACTGGCGGTTCGCTTTGATTTTATCTGTGACATTTGTTTTAGGTTCTCTCCTGGGTTCGAAGATTTCGCTGCAAATGGATGATAAACTTCTGCGGAAAATATTTGGCGGGGTGATGCTTCTGGTAGCCCTGAAAATTATCTTCACGAAATAGTCGGATATCCCTTTAGGTTTTACCGTTCGCGGAACTGCTTGTTCCATCTGCAAAGCGGTCATCTGAAAACATCATTGATCCGGTTTTCCTGAACGTTCGGTTTGTTTCAGGATCCAATATTAAATATCAGATCCTGAAATAAATTGGGGATGACTTTATTCCTGTTGGGGTACTTTTCAGGACGCCGTTTTTCTTACATATCTCCGAACGACACACCCATCTTTCTCGCTTTATGTACCAATGGATGATTGGGATCGACCAAACGAAGCTTTCCGCCAACTTCTTCGAGCGGGACAGTCGTCAGTTCTGTCTTTCTCAGGGCTACCATTGTTCCAAACCTTTCCTGAGCAATACATTCAGCGGCATAAGCCCCGTAACGGGTGGCCAGAATCCGGTCCATGGGCGACGGGCTTCCACCGCGCTGGGTATATCCTAAAACCGTTTCGCGTGCTTCGGCATCAACGCGCGCCTGTATTTCGTCGGCCAGATAGCGGGCTGCCGACAAACTTTTCGGGTGCTCAATTCCTTCGGCAACTACTACAATCGTGTATGGTTTGTTGTTGTCGTAGCGGTTTTGGATGCGGGCACAAACATTTTCAATCGAATATGGAATTTCAGGAATAAGGATGATGTCGCCACCACCGGCCATTCCGGCATAAAGGGCAATCCATCCGGCATTATGTCCCATTACTTCCACAATCATCACCCGGCCATGCGAGTTAGCGGTGCTGTGCAGGCGGTCGACTGCTTCGGTGGCGATGTTTACAGCCGAGTCGAAACCAAAAGTCATGTCGGTTCCCCAAACGTCGTTGTCGATTGTTTTCGGGATCCCGATCACATTCAGTCCAATCCTGGAAAGCAAATGCGCTGTTTTCATGGTACCATTTCCGCCAATGCAAACCAGCGCATCCAGCCCGAGGTCTTTATAGTTTTTCTTGATGAGATCGGGTTTGTCGTTGTCCTCTTCAGTAACAATCTTGAATGGTTTCTCGCGCGAAGTGCCAATAATTGTTCCGCCCAGCGTGAGAATACCCGAAAGGTCTTTTTCCTTCAGTTCGACATATTGCTTATGAATCAACCCGGTGTATCCCGACGAGAACCCGATTACTTCCATTCCATACTCCACAATGGCAGTTTTGCCAACTCCCCTGATTGCAGCATTCAGTCCAGGACAATCGCCTCCGGCTGTTAAAATTCCAATTTTTCTAACTTTTTTCTGACTCATAATCAATTCATTTATGAGATTAAACAAATAACTCGAAAACTTACCGAAATTATAAAAACAAATTTATTTCAGGCATATAAAACAATGCGCTTAACGAATAAACAACATTCATTTACTTCATTACGTTTTGCTGAAGATTTTTATAACTTTGTGACTCATTCGCAAAAACCACATTAAATTTTTAATAAACTAAAATTCTGCACAATGAAAAAAATTTATTCACTCTTCTTAGCCGGGACACTGATTTTTGCTGTTTCGTGCCAAAGTGGCCAGAAAAAAGCCGGTGAAAAAACCGCTGAAGCAACAACCGAAACGCCCGAACTAAATAAGCTCACCCAGGAAGAAACTAACAACGGATGGGTACTTCTGTTCGATGGCACTACCTCGAACGGTTGGAGAGGATACAATAAAACAGATTTCCCTAAAGGCTGGGAAGTTGTTGACGGAACCCTGCACTGCATTGGAACCGGCACCGGAGAAGCAGGCGCTGAAAATGGCGGTGACATTCTTTACGACAAAAAATTCAAGAATTTTGACCTGAAGCTGGAATGGAAAATTTCGAAAGGCGGAAATTCGGGAATCTTCTTCCTCGGACAGGAAGTTCCGGAATGGCCGGTTTGGAAAACTGCTCCTGAAATGCAGGTACTCGACAATGCCAATCACCCGGACGCCATGCTCGGAACCGACGGAAACCGTCAGGCTGGTTCGTTGTACGACCTGATTCCGGCCAAACCACAAAATTCGAAACCTTTTGGCGAATGGAATACTGCTGAAATTATCTGCTACAAAGGCACTGTTGTTTTCAAACAGAACGGCGAAAAAGTACTCGAATTCCACTTGTGGACAGAAGACTGGAAGAACCTGGTTAAAAACAGCAAGTTTCCGGAGCTGAACCCCAACTGGGCTGAAGTTGCCAGCGAAGGTTACATCGCGCTTCAGGACCACGGCGACGATGTTTGGTACCGCAACATCAAGATAAAAGAAATGAATTTCTAAGATACTGAAAGCCTCCTGAAAAGGGGGCTTTTTTTATGCTGTTGTTTGAGCCGGATTATAATAAGGCCTGCTCCGAAATGCTGTCCGTCACATGAATGTGACGGCAAAGGATATTGATGGCTTCAATCGGCTGAGTGCCCTTATATCCTTTGCCGTTTGGCTTTAGCCAACGGATAGAAATTAATCCGGCAATACGAACAAAATATTTACACGGCAGGCTCCAAATTCGGAAAAACTTATGCCAACCGACTGTTTCCGGCGGTAAAGACGAAAGGGAAAAGCGAACCGGATGATGAAACGGATCAACCAGCCTGAGAAATTTCGCGAAACGAGAAAAAGCCTCTAAACGGCTTCGAGAAATGTCGCGAAGCCGTTTAGACAGTTTTTCGCATCCGAAGAAAATTCCGGAAGGGAGAAAAACGGATTTTTACTCCTCAAGAAATTTCTCGAAGCCGGAAAAAGCATTTTTCTGTCCTGAAGAAATTTCTTGAAACGAGAAAAACCGTCTAAAACCCGAATAGAAATTTCGTGAGGCCAAAAAGACGGCTAAAACGGAAAAACAAAAATTGTGGACGATGGACATACAAATCGGGTGACCCGGCAAGAGTGATCGTCCGGATTTGTTGTTAGGGAGAACTTTAGCAGGTATAAAAACATAAAAAAAAGAGGGATAATGGCATTGTTATTCAAACATAACTCCGTAATTTTAAACAAACAACACGCGGCACTCTGAACCTGCTTTTAAAGAGCATGAAACTGTTCACATAGCCAGATAACCGGCGAATTCGCGCCCCGCATTTGGGCGCGACATAAGGGCGCAAGCCCTGAAATTGTCCGCGCAACTGTTTTTTACCGGAATAAGCAACAAGCGAAAAAGTACTATAAACTTGTTGATATTTACTAGTTAGCAACAATTATAAAAAACCTAAATATGACACTTCAAGAAATACTAGAAAATTTGCCCAAAGTCAAAGCCAATAGAAATTATTGGTTTGTTCGAACAAGCAGTGGAGACTACTATGAATCATTTGTTAAAGGGAACTTCATTGCAATTGGATGGAACTCAATTACACTTGAGGAAATAGCAAATGGAAATACAGGAAATGACACTGGAATTCAAATTTTAAAAGAAATTGTCAAACGCAAATTCCCGGAAGAACAAAGACCCGGACATACTGCAAAACAACTATTAAAATTTGCATATTCTATTAAGAAAAACGACATAGTTCTGATTCCTAGTGAAAACTCTGAATATATTACATTTGGAGAAGTAAAAGAATCGCCAAGCTACAATAGTTTAGACTCAAAAGGCGGTTGCTTATTTGCTAAACGGAAAAAAGTCAAATGGCTGAATACCATTAGTAGAAATAAATTAGACCCCAATCTTTATCGTTTAATGTTTTCACATCACACAATTTCAGAAGCTGATGAATATGCTGCACACATAGATAAAGAAATAAGTTCCTTTTTTATTAAAGGTGACAGAGCACATATGGTTCTTGAGGTTCAAACATCTGATCAAATTAAGGCAAAAGACCTTTTTCAACTTGGACTTTTACCCTTGGATATATTTGATGAATTTTGTGCCGAGGAAAACTTGGAATACAATTCAGATGACTTCAATGTTAAACTAGATGTTCAATCTCCTGGCTTTATTGAGATTTCAGGGTTAGCTATTGGGGGAATTGTTCTATTGGGTATTATTTTAATTGCTGTTGCTGGCGGAGGGTTTGACATCAAGTACAAAGACGATTTAACAGTTGGATTAAAATCGGATGGGATAATTGAAAAGGTCAGACGATTTCTGAAAACAAAGAATAATATTAGGACAAAAAAAGAGTTGTTAGAGAAACACATGAAAGATTTAAACATTAAAGACCCTAAAGAGTTAATAGATATACTAAAGCAACTTGACAAGTGAATAAATTACTAGACATATTATCAATTTCGGGTACATTGCTAGTGTTATTAGGAGTCTTGTTTCTAATTCAAGAATACACTATTGGACAAATTGGATTTATTAAAGATTTAGTTGTATTCAATATATTACCTTTCAGATATTTGGTCTTTACTGCAAGCTCATTGATTTTCATATTAAAATTTGTAGACATTTATATTCCGAAAAGAAAATAACTGTTGCTAACTTCAGCTACCCGCGGGTTCGGTGGTTTTCGGGGTGCAGTTTTCCGCTCGGTCGGCTTATCGGTTTGACAGGAAATCGCCCGCAATCCGCCCCTGCGTGTAGCTTCCTACGTTGTGTGCAATTATAAGTGCAACATGAAACTTTATCGTTTATTATATATTTAATAGAAACAAAGAAATTATGAAAAAAACGGAATCCCTTTTTCTAGGTTTTAACGATGCGGAGAATTTCAAAAGAAAAGAGCATAAAAAAATGTTTGAATCGTTTTTCACAAGAACTGACGATTTGCATGAACTTGTAAAGCCGCATAAATACTTTTTGTTGGGAGATAAAGGGACAGGTAAAACAGCACTTGCAGTTTATTTATCAAATTCAGACTTTTTAAATACTTCAAGTTCACTTTCATATATAAGGGAAACAGAATATTTGAAATTTGTAACTCTAAAAAGAGATAAACATTTATCATTATCAGACTTTCAAGACATATGGAAAGTAATTCTGTTGATATTAATTTCCAGACAGATTGAAAACCAAGAACGAGATTCTGTTTTGTTTTCAAAATTTTCTAAGTTCAAGCCACTTAAAGATGCAATTGGTGAATTTTATAATAAAGCCTTTAGTCCAGAAATTATTTATGCTTTAAATTTTGTTGAAGACTCAAAGCGGGCTGCGGAGATACTTCATGAGTATTTCAAAATAGGTTTAGAAAATACAAAATCAGAATCTTTTTCAGAATCCAGGTTTCAAATCAATCTTTTGTTTATTCAGAAAAAGTTCGAAGCTGCTCTAAGCTCGTTGAACCTAGAAAAAAATCATATCATTTTTATCGATGGAATTGACATAAGACCAAGAAATGTTGATTATGAAGAGTATCTAGATTGTATAAAAGGACTCGTTTCTGCTGTTTGGTCTCTTAATAATGATTTTTTAGCAAGCATTAAGGATTCTAAAGGTCGTTTAAAGGTCGTTCTATTAATGAGACCCGATATTTTTGCCTCTTTAAGCTTACAGAATTTAAATAATAAAATAGCTGATAACAGCGTATTACTTGATTGGAAAACAACTTACCCGAAATACCGAGATTCAGATATTTTTAAGATGATAGACAATATTTTAAATTCTCAACAATCTGAGTTTCAGGAATTAGGCAAATCTTGGGATTATTATTTCCCCTATCAAACAAATGTTTATAACAAAAATGAGGATTCCTTTATTTCCTTTTTACGGTTTTCAATGTTTAAACCTAGAGATATTATTTCTATGTTGAATATTTTGCAAGAAAATTTCAAAAACGAAACAAACAGGAAATGGCCAATTTTTAATGAAACCGATTTCACTAGTCCAGAATTTAGAAATAAATACTCCGAATATTTGCTAGGAGAGATTAAAGACTTTTTAGCATTTTATCATTCTGATAAGGATTACGAGCTTTTTCTTAAGTTTTTTGAATTTCTTAATGGGAAAACTAAATTCAATTATGAAGAATACATTTCTGCATTTGATGACTTTGCGGATTTTGTTGAAAAAAACGATATAGATATCCCCATATTTTTCGAAACAAGCGATAATTTTTTACAATTTATGTATCAGCTAAATATTGTTTGTTATATTGAAGATACCGAAGATTCTGAGCCATTTATCCATTGGTGTTTTAGAGAAAGGTCATATGCTAATCTTAATCCAAAAATCAAAATTGGTGTACGTTATCAAATGCATTATGGATTATCTAAGGCATTCAACATCGGTAAAAGATTTAAGACTAGAATAATAAAAAGGAAGAAATAACTGCGCACAACATCAGCTACCCGTCCTTTAGGTTTACATGGATTTATTAACAAGAAGCGTGTGTTTTGAAGAAGATGATGATGTAAGGGGTTGATATTCTTTTCTTTTTGCTACTTTTTCTT
>JAEWME010000419.1 GCA_023393265.1 Bacteroidota bacterium
CCTTGAAGTGTTTGTAAGTTCCAACTTTCAGCTCGTAGGTGGCAGCTTCATCGCAAACGATCATTCCACGCGGATGCATCTGTAATGCGCTGATCGTCCACATGTGGTTTACACCTTCTTCAACGGCGTGTTGCAGTGCGCGAGCTTTGTTGTATCCATTCACAATAATTACGACTTCTTTGGCATCCATAACAGTAGCAATACCAACCGTTAGCGACGATTCGGGAACTTTATTCACATCGTTGTCGAAGAAGCGCGAATTAGCCACTTTGGTGTCGTAATTCAGTTCTTTATCGCGTGTGCGTGAAGCCAACGACGATCCCGGTTCATTGAAAGCAAGGTGTCCGTCAGGGCCAATTCCACCGAGGAATAAATCGATTCCGCCAACCGCTTTGATTTTATCTTCGTAAGCCTGACATTCAGCCTTAATATCAGCAGCATTTCCGTTCAGTATATTGGCATTTTCAGGCTTAATATCGATGAGCCCAAAGAAATTTTCCCACATAAACGTGTAGTAACTTTGTGGATGGTCTTTGGGAATGCCTACATATTCATCCATGTTGAATGTCACAACATTTTTGAACGAAA
This sequence comes from Bacteroidota bacterium, assembly GCA_023393265.1. Classification (GTDB taxonomy): domain Bacteria; phylum Bacteroidota; class Bacteroidia; order Bacteroidales; family Prolixibacteraceae; genus Aquipluma. The sequence continues at coordinate 589 of JAEWME010000419.1, forward strand.
CAATCCCGTTTCGATAAAGATTGATCAGCTCACTATATATCCGCAGAGGTGATGATCCTGTGGGCAATCCTAATACAAAAGGATTTTGGGGAGTTGGATTGGCTAATAAAATTTTACGGGCTATGTAATTAGCTGTCCATTTTGATGCCAGTTCATGATTTTGTTGAATAATAAGTCTCACTATTAATTTATTATATTAAGTTCAAAAAGACATCTTTAATTTTATATAGAAGTATCAGAAAATCGAATAAATAAAATCAATTGAAACTTTTATTTATTTCTTTTCAGTTTTATTGTGGCATTTGAGATCAATGGTTTAGCCCAGAAACTGATACTAAGGATGTATCCGAGCGTCACAAAAATCAGCATCATTCCAACCCTTAAAGAAACGATATCGCTGATAGCCCCGATCAAAATCTGTACAATAGCGCCTCCGGCAATACCGGTCATTAAGATACCGGCAAACGAACCGTGATGTTTTTCCACTGAATTTAAACCCAGCGAAACGACCGTCGGATACATCACCGAAAGGAAGAAACCTGAAATCGGTAATGCCCACAAGGCAACGTCTGCACTACCAAACAAACCGGCAGCAACACAAATGATAGCTAAAATGGTAAACCACCGCAGAACCTGTTTGCTATCGAATAATTTCATCAGGATTAATCCCAGCATTCCGCCAACTGTCATCAACCCCCAGAAATAGGAGACCGCATCGGCACCTGCCAAATCAGGATTAATGCCGTGGTATTGATTCAAAAACTTCGAAAGCCAGTATGAAATTCCCTGTTCGGAGCCTACATACATGAAAATACCGATAAAATACAGAAGGACATATTTATTCTTTATCAGCTCCATGAAACTGTCTTTCGAGCCCACTTTTTCATCTTCCTGAAGCTCCACGGCAGGAAACTTCATCAGAAAAATGATAATGGCCATAGCAATAGCAATCGCAGTAAAAACCCAGTAAACGGAAACCCACGACATATTTGCCGGCACGAGGCCCGACATCAGGCCAATCAACGGTTTGTTGACATTCCCTTTGTCGATGTTGGTGGCAAAATACGAATACATTTGCGGACTGATAAATGAGGCCAATCCGAAAACCAGCTGCGCCATCACTGAATTGAAAGCATAATTGTTTTCCCCTCCTGAAACACGCAAAAGTGGATTAATAACCACCTGTAAAGCAGCCATTCCAGCCCCGATGGTAAACAACGAAATAACAAATACGTTGAAAACCGGGATAATGACAAATACCACCGAACCGGCAAAGGCAAACAGAAAGGCCAGCATCATCACCAGCCTTTCACCATACTTTTCGACCAGAAAACCGGACGGAATCGACATGACACCGTAAGCAATAAAAAAGGCGAACGGAAGCAAGCCTGCCATCGTATCAGTAAGCGTGAAACTTTCGGATACTTTAGCATTTAACGCTCCCAGAATATTTGTCAGGAACGAAATCACGAAAAACACGAGCATGATCAGGACGACCAGCAAAATATTTTTCTTCATGGTAAGTTATTCGTTTACATTTTTAAATACTAGTGAAGCCGCCCCCAGGCATCCGGCCATATTGCCCAAAACGGCGCCGACCACATCAGTGTTGGCAGCACAATCGGGCATGGCATATTGAAAAGTGTATTTCTTAATCATATCGATATAGAACTGGCCGGCTTCGGAAATACCGCCACCAATCACCACTTTTTGCGGGGCAAACGTGTTAACAAAACCGGCAATGCCATGTCCCAGGTAATCGGTGTGGTTTTCCATACATTTCACTGCAGCCTCCTCTCCTTCCCTGAATTTCTGAACGAGGTAAAATCCATCCAGTTCACTCGTATCCTTTCCGCTTGCCTGGGCATATTGCCCAAGCAAAGCGTTAGTTGATGCATAAGCTTCCAAACAGCCACGTCCGCCGCAATTGCAGGCAATCCCTTTGTGGTCGATTGTCACATGTCCCATTTCCGTTCCACGGTTTTTGTAGCCTCCGTAAAGTTTCCCGTCTGCCACAATGGCACCGCCAATTCCGGTTCCAACCGTCAGGAAAATTACATCGGTACAGTCTTTGGCCGCACCATAAACGGCTTCGCCAAGTCCCATCACGTTTGCATCGTTGTCGAGCAACACCGGAAGATTAAATTCCGAAGAAAACATTTCCGACAGGTGAACATCAGTCCAGCCATTCAGGTTGTCGGCGCCGCCAACCACAATTCCGTCGCAGCAAAGCCCCGGCGAACCAATTCCGATTCCGGCTACCTGAAGACCCTTTTCTTTTGCTTGTTCCAGCGAAAGTTGAATGGCTTTACGAATGGTTGCCAGAATATCGTCGCGCAATGCCTCCTTACCGATGGATAACTTACTATTGTATAAAACTTCGCCAGATTCGGCGACCAATGCGAATTTGATGAATGTTCCGCCCAGATCGATGCCAATAGCATGTCTGTTACCAATTTTATCTTGTGTCATAAGTTGCTTTTATTTCAAATTTCAGTAGAATATCAGAAAGCTGTTTCTTCTCTGAGCTCGCCCATCTATTCAACCAGGTTTAACCCTGTAATTTTAACAGAAGGTTGCCCTCCGTTCAAATCTGCTGTGTAGCAATATCCTTTAACATTCCGTTTTTCTCCGGGTAAGAGTGAAAAGTAATTATCATCCAAAAAAACCGGAGCAATAAAATTTCCTGTCTCTTTATCCAGCAGCATAATTTCGGTTGACAAAGCGATGTTTTCAGTTGGATTTTCTACGATTATTTCGAACTGCGTTTTATCCTGATCAGCAACACTATTCAGGTGGTAATCAAGTTTAACTTTGGGAAGTTTGTTGATCTCCTGCAGGTTTTGAT
>JAEWME010000427.1 GCA_023393265.1 Bacteroidota bacterium
CAGCCGCAAGGTCTGCAATAACTGGAGGATCACCCAATCGCTCCAGTAGCTTCTCTTTTACCTTGTAGACAGCTTCAACATCGCGGCCATTCAGAGCATATAGCTGCCTTTCGTCCCGTTTTTCCAGTTCCATCAGCAAGCGGCAAACCAGTTCCTCTGCTTTAATCCGCCTGAAAAACAACGTGAAAACTTCATCAATGGATTCATCGACAATTTCTTCCACAATTTTTTGTAGCGAAGGATAAACGATCTGCTCAAACAACAAAGGCTGCGAATTTTGCAACAGGCTTTGCAGCACGGCCGATTTTTCTGTTTGCTCAAACAATTGCCCTAAATAACCTGCATCCACCTCAATATTAATGGTTGCCACATTGGTATGAATTGCTACAACTTCTTCGGTATTTAGCCGACTCGTGGCAATTAAAACCGAAGGGGTTACCTTAGTCGCTTTTTTACCAGAAAAATTTTCGGGTACGGGCATGATGTTCTGAAACTTGAAGAAGATCATTCGCCCGGGAACATTAACTTCAGGATTGTCAACCGCCATATCTTCTTTAAGCTCATAGTTGCTGATCATCATCCGGATGTTCTCGTTGAAAACAAATCCGGAGCAATAACCTTTGCCGAAGTGTGCGGGGATTTCCAGCCTTCGATTGCTGATTTCAGTCCCAAGTTGTTGCGCAAGCCTCTTCAGTATTTCTGGTACAGCGCTTAACTTATCTGATTCCATTTTTTGATCTTTTACGACTATTAATTGGCTAAATGTAGCTATTTGAGCTTAAACGATCACTTTAGATTTGCATCGCCGCATTTGGCGATAAAGAAACCACTGTATAAAAACAATAAAACAGAAAATGAAAACAAAGAAACTAAACCTCTGGATTATCGTCGGGATAGTCCTCTTAAATTCCATCGGATTCTCGGTGGTACTGCCGCTCCTCCCCTTTCTAGTCGGGAAATATCTTCCGGCAAACCAAGTTGTTGTTGGCATGAGCGCACTCATGTCGGTATTTGCGGCCTGCACTTTTTTTGCGGCCCCTGTTTTCGGAGCGCTGAGCGACCGTTACGGGAGAAAAATCATACTGTTAGTCAGCTTGTCCGGCTCTGTTGCAGGTTATATTTTATTTGGAGTCGGCGGCGCACTTTGGATTCTATTCCTCGGTCGCATCATCGACGGCCTAACCGCAGGAAACATCAGCACCCTGTTTGCCTATGTTTCCGATAGTAGCGAGCCCCACGAACGCACCCGATGGTTCGGCTACATTGGTTCGGTGATGGGCATCGGGAAAATCGGTGGCCCGGCACTTGGCGGATTGCTGGGGAGTATTTCCATTGCCTTGCCTTTTTACATCACGGCGGCATTTATTTTCCTCTCCGGAATAGCGGTATATTTTTTCCTGCCCGAATCACTTTCTCCGGAGAAACGCGCCAAGCGACTAACACTCGGTCACCTTAACACTTTCGCCCATTTCAAGGACATTTTCGGGGTGAAGATGCTCAAATGGTTGCTCCTTCCCGGTATGCTATTTTATGGTAGTCTCGGCATTTTCCAGTTCAACTTCACGGTATTCCTGAAAGACATTTATCAATGGCCCCCTGCGATGATTGGCAGCATTTTGACGCTGGTTGGTATTTGCGAAATCGGCTCGCGCGCGCTGTTACTTCCCTGTCTGTTGAAGCACTTCAGCGAAAAAAGCATCAGTTTGGCAGGACTGGCCGCGCTGGCGACCGGACTCGCACTGATTCTGGCTGGCACGTTTGTTCATTCAGTAATTTTCATTTCAGCATCGATTGTTCTAATCATCACCGGTGAAGGACTGTTTGACCCAACATACAACGCGCGTCTTTCGCAGGCAGTTGACGAAACCAAACAAGGCAAGCTTCAGGGGGTAAACCAAAGCCTGCAGTCGGCAAACAATATATTTGTTCCGCTGGCAGCAGCAGCCATCTATTTCTACAGTCCCGGAATGCTATATGCCATAGCAACATTGCTCGTTCTTGCCTCAATGTTACTTTTCTCAAAAATATTGCAACCCAATAGAGCCAGAATAAACAATGCAGTATAAACCAAGTACTATACAACTGATTTGCAGAAAAAGTATCAGGAAGTTATTAAACATATTTGAATTGAATATTGAATACCGTAAATTTGAGAATCAGCTCAAACTAAATTTATTAATGTGTCCGGAGTATGAAATTGAAAATGAATAAATATCCATCTACAAAACAAGTATTGCGGATTTTATAAACAAAAGACTGAAGTATAACTAACACACAAACTCAGCACGATGGAATATGCCATTAACAAACTCAAACGTAATTCAATCATTTTAAGTTCGGTATTCCTGATTCTGTACATTCTGACAATCAGGCTTTATTTCTACTTTGCCGACCTGACACCAATCGGGTTGACACAGCAAATCATTCAGAATCTCGTATTCCTTGTCCCATACACTTATATAATACTTGGGCTCTTTGTCTATTTCAGGTTTTACCAACTGAAGGTTTTGCAGGTATCAGTTGCGGTCATCCTTCTTTTGAATATACTGTTTCGTGCCAACTTATTTACGCACCTTTTCGAATCAACCGGAGAGAAAGCAATCTTCACAACCGCAGCAATTATTTTGCTGGTCGCCACCTTCATTTTTCTTATTTTTCTTTTTCAGTCAAAGACCAAAGATTGTCCCGGAATTTTTTCTATTCGGAAATACGCCATCAGTACCGTGTGTTTTTTCGCACTTTCGACCACCGCTCCATTTTGGGCTGCAACTGACAAGGCTTTTGCCACACAACAATTGGTTGAATTAACAACAGCCATCCCTTACATTTTTATAATCGAATTTGCATTGAAACTGCGTCTGAAAGAATAAAGCCGATTAGCGACAAACACAGCAAAGCATCCCTCTTCGATAAACGATTTAATTGATTATCTTTGCGCCGGTTTTTAAAATATTCATACAGAAACAAATGGCGCATAAATCCGGATTTGTAAACATCATCGGAAATCCCAATGTGGGGAAATCGACCATCATGAATGTGCTGGTGGGCGAACGGTTGTCGATCATCACTTCGAAAATGCAGACCACCCGTCACCGCATCAAAGGTATCGTGAATGGCGATGATTTCCAGATTGTTTATTCAGACACTCCCGGAATTTTGAAACCAAACTACAAACTTCAGGAAACGATGATGAAGTTTGTGAACACAGCACTGATCGACGCCGATGTGATTCTGTATGTGACCGATGTGGTTGAACAAGCCGGCAAAAACGAGGAATACATTGAGCGCATCAAAAGCTCGGAAGCTGCCGTGATTGTACTGATCAACAAAATCGACCTTTCGACTCAGGAGAAGGTGATGGAGCTGTACAAATATTGGCAGGAGAAGTTGCCGCTGGCGCATATCTATGCCATTTCGGCCACCAACAAATTCGGGGTCGCGCAGATTTTCGACCGTATCCTCGAACTGCTGCCCGAAGGCCCGGCCTACTTCCCGAAAGATGAACTGACCGACCGCAACGAGCGTTTCTTTGTGAGCGAAATCATCCGCGAGAAAATTCTGCTGAATTACGACAAGGAAGTGCCGTACTCGGTTGAAGTGGAGGTGGAACTATTTAAGGAAGAGGAAAAACTGCTGAACCTGATGTGCGTCATCCACGTGAACCGCGACAGCCAAAAGGGCATTATCATTGGGCACCAGGGCAAAATGTTGAAAAAAGTAGGTACGGAAGCGCGTATCGATATGGAAGAATTTTTCCAGAAAAAAGTATTCCTTCAACTTTATGTGAAAGTAAACAAGGATTGGCGTGAGAAAGACCGTTCGCTGAGCGGCTTTGGATATGACATGGAATAAGCAATTTTCAGTCGCAGTCTCAGTAAACAGTGAAAAAGCGAGTTGCGAGTTTCTTTAACCCGAAACCCGCAACGCGTAACCCGCAACATTTAGGAAAAAAGCAATTAAAATGAGTCCCGTAATTCGGGCAGAAAGAGAAAATATGAGCAATATTATAGCAATAGTAGGACGGCCCAATGTGGGAAAATCGACCCTTTTCAACCGCTTGACCGAATCGAGAAAAGCCATTGTCGACGAGATGTCGGGTGTTACCCGCGATCGTCAGTATGGCAAGGGAACCTGGACCGGAATCGATTTTTCAGTAATAGATACAGGAGGTTACGCCGTTAACTCGGAAGATATTTTTGAAGGTGAAATCCGCAAACAAGTGATGTTGGCCATCGAGGAAAGTGATGTGATTTTGTTTGTGGTCGATGTGGAAAATGGTATCACTGATATGGATGAGGAAGTTGCAGCCGTATTACGCAGATCTGCCAAAAAAGTATTTGTCGCTGTTAACAAAGTCGATAATAATTCACGAATTATCGATTCGCACGAGTTTTATTCACTCGGGCTCGGAGAAATTTACTGCATTTCGTCGATGACCGGTAGTGGCACCGGCGAACTGCTCGACGCCATCGTCGCCGAATTTCCGGAGAAAACGGTAGACGAGGAAGAAGCAAAAATCCCACATTTTGCCATCATCGGGCGCCCGAACGTAGGCATATCGTCGTTCATTAACGCACTCACCGGCGAAGACCGCAATATTGTGACCGATATCGCCGGAACCACCCGCGACTCCATTCACACCCGATACAACAAATTTGGTCACGACTTTATTTTGGTCGATACGGCAGGCTTGCGCAAACGCACCAAAGTGAAAGTAGATGTTGAGTTTTACTCGACTATGCGTTCCATCCGTGCCATCGAGGATTCGGATGTCTGCAT
>JAEWME010000019.1 GCA_023393265.1 Bacteroidota bacterium
CCATTTTCGGTTTACGACACTTTTGTGATCGAAGAAAAATACGGATTCAATAAAACGACGCCTAAAACTTTTGTGCTCGACAAACTGAAAGGCTATTTGCTGGTAGCCATTATTGGTGGCGGTTTGCTGGCGCTGATCATATCCATTTACCAGCTTACCGGTCCAAATTTCTGGATTTATGCCTGGATGGTGGTAAGCGGCTTCTCTGTCTTCATGGTTTTGTTTTATTCTACGCTAATTGTGCCGCTTTTTAACAAGCAAAAACCACTTCCTGAAGGAGAATTGAAATCGGCCATTGAGGATTTTGCACAAAAAGTGGGCTTTAAACTCGATAATATTTTTGTAATCGACGGGTCGAAGCGATCGACTAAGGCAAATGCCTATTTCGCCGGATTTGGCTCGAAAAAGCGCATCGTTTTGTACGACACGCTGATCAATGAGATGACCACCAACGAAATTGTTGCGGTTTTGGCGCACGAGATTGGTCACTACAAAAAGAAACATGTAATTTGGAGTATGCTGATTGGGATTTTGCAGACCGGGCTGGTTTTGTTTATCTTCTCGTTGTTTGTGGGGAGCGCTGAACTGTCGGCCGCGTTGGGCGTAGATAAGCCAACTTTTCACATCGGGCTGATTGCTTTTGGAATCCTTTATTCGCCCACCTCGTTGGTAACCGGGCTGGCCATGAATATTTTCTCGCGGAAAAACGAATACGAAGCCGATGCTTTTGCCGCTGAACATTTTGACGGCGAAGAACTGGCTTCAGCCCTGAAAAAGCTATCGGTGAAGAACCTGAGCAACCTGCGTCCGCACCCGGCTTACGTGTTTTTCCACTATTCGCACCCGACTTTATTGCAGCGATTGAAAGCGTTGAAATCAATAAAATAAACAATATTGAATATCCAATTTCCAATATTGAACGAACAAATTGAAACTCGGAACAATTAAAATGAAAGCAGAAATCATCACCATTGGAGACGAAATCCTGATCGGGCAGATTGTTGACACCAACTCGGCCTGGATGGGACAACAATTAAATCTGCTGGGAATCGAAATTTACCAGATCACCTCGGTTCACGACGACCGGCAACATATACTCGATGCGCTTGCCAATGCCGAAAAAAATGCTGATTTGGTCCTGATCACCGGCGGCCTTGGCCCAACCAAAGACGATATCACCAAAACCACGCTTTGCGAATATTTTGATACCGAACTGGTTTTTCATCCGGAAGTTTTGGAACATGTCCGCTCCCTGCTTTCGGGCCGGAATGTGGCCATCAACAAGCTCAACCGCGACCAGGCCCTGTTGCCTGCCGGTTGCACGGTTTTGCACAATTCTGCCGGAACGGCTTCGGGAATGTGGTTCGAGCGCAACAACACGATTTTTGTGTCCATGCCGGGCGTTCCGTTCGAGATGGAAGCCATCATGACCGAAGAGGTATTTCCCCGGCTGACGAAGCTGGGATTGGCCCAATCGATTGTGCACAAAACGGTACTGACGATTGGTTTGCCTGAGTCGATGCTGGCTGAAAGAATTGAAAGCTGGGAAAATGCTTTGCCGGAGTTTATCAAACTAGCGTATTTGCCTAGTCCGATGATGGTGAAACTGCGCCTTAGCGGCTACGGAACCGACGAAGCGATCATCCGAAAAGAGATCGAAAAGCAAGTTCAGAAATTACTAACGATCATTCCGGAGCATGTTTTTGGGTTCGACAACGATAACATGGGAATCGCCATTGGCCGGATTTTGGTCGAATCGTCGCAGATGTTGGCAACAGCCGAAAGCTGCACCGGCGGAAGCATTGCGCAACTCATCACGTCTAATGCGGGTAGTTCGGCCTATTTTAAAGGTGGGGTAGTGGCCTATTCCAACGAAATTAAGCACAAACTACTTGGCGTGCCGATGGAAGCGATTGAAAGTTTTGGCGCCGTTAGTCAACAGGTTGCCGAGGCGATGGCGCTTGGTGCCATGAAAGCGCTCGAAACGGATTTTGCTGTTGCCACAACCGGCATTGCGGGACCTGACGGCGGCTCGGAGGAAAAACCGGTTGGCACGGTTTGGGTTGCTGTGGCGGGTAGCTCAGGAGTTGTCAGTAAAAAATATGTGTTTAAACACAACCGCGAGCGAAATATAATACGTACAACCCATACTGCGTTAAATATGTTGAGGACGTTTATCATTAACGAAAATACCCATAAATCATGAAAAAAACGATACTGATTATAGTCGGAATTTTTGTGCTGATTGTCGGAATTCTGGCGGCTATCCCATTCTTGTACAAAGACAAAATTCTGGCGAAGGTGAAAACCACGCTGAACAACCAGGTCAACGCCAAAGTCGATTTTGCCGGTTTCAGCCTGTCGGTTTTTGCTCATTTTCCGAAGGTGGAAGCCGAGATTCGCGGTCTGAGTGTGACGGGCATCAACCAATTTGCCAGCGATACCATCTTTTCAGCAGCTTCACTTTCAACCGACCTTTCGCTTTCTGACCTGATCCTGAATAAAAACCTGGAATTGAAAAGCCTGACGGTGAATGATCCCAAAATTTTGCTGGTTGTTGATTCTTCAGGTGCCGTGAACTGGGACATTGCAAAAGCTTCGGAAACTGCTGCCAAACCTGCGACAAATGCAGCTTCCGAAACTGGCGACGCGTTTGAGATGAAACTGAATAATATTCAGGTGAACAACCTGAACCTGCTGTACGACGACCGCCAAATGCCCATGAAAGTGTTTGTTAAAAGTGCGACAGTGGTTTCTTCGGGAGAAGTGGCCGGTACGCTTACCACGTTTGATCTGAAAGGCGATGTGGGTGAGTTTATCTTCGAGTACGATTCGGTGCCCTACATCTCGAAAACAACCTTGAAAGCAGAAACGCTCCTGAAAGTTGACTACGACAAAATGAATTTTGCCTTCGATCGCGGAAAATTGTGGATCAACAAATTGCCGCTGGAGGTGAATGGCTCGTTTGCGATGCCCAACGACAGCATGATGTTCGACCTCGGTTTCCGGAGCGAAAAAAGTGATTTTGCTACCATTTTGGCGCTGGTTCCGGCCGACTATCAGAAATACCTCGAAAAGGCGACGATAACAGGTTCTGCCGAATTTAAAGGCAGTGTGAAAGGGTTGTATTACAACGAGATTTATCCGGCAATTGACATCCAGTTGAAGGCTGAAAATGCCGGTTTTCAATACTCGGGGCTGCCCGAAAGTGTGAAGGATATCCAGGTTTTGGCACAAATTCAGAAGCCTGAAGGTGATCTCAACCTGCTGAAGGTGAATGTTGAAAAGGCGCATGCGTCCATCCGGAACAATCCGGTTGACTTGCAATTGCTGGTTTCCGAGCCAATGACCGACCCAAATATCGTGGCATCGTTTGCCGGAACGATCGATTTTGCTTCGCTGAAACAGGCAATCCCGGTTGACAGTCTCGATATTACCGGAATTCTGAAAGCGAACATGCAGCTTGCGGGTCGCATGTCGTCGATCGAAAAGCAGGACTATGAGAAGTTTAAGTCGAGCGGGGAGGCGAGTGTTCAGAATTTCAGGATTGAAAGCAACCAACTGACCAAACCGGTTGAAATCAGCCAGGGAAAGGTGAAAGCGACCACGCAGAAAATCACCGTCGATCAGTTTGACGGCAAGATCGGGCAGAGCGATTTTGCGCTTCGTGGCGACGTGAGCAACTATCTGGCCTACATTTTCAAGGGCGGGACTTTGGCCGGAAATTTCAGTTTGAAATCAAATTTCCTGAATTTCTCCGAATTATCAAATCTGCAAAAACAGGTTGCTGCTCCTGCACCAAAAGTAGCCGAAACCCAGGCTGCGCCAACTGCGAAAGCCGATTCTATAGTGGCTTTCCAGGTTCCGGATAAAGTTGACCTCACCTTCCAGCCGTCGATTCAGAAGGCGGTGTACGACCAAATGCCCATTCAAAATATCAACGGGCTGGTGCGCATCAAAGACCAGAAAATGGATTTGTCGAATCTTTCGATGGACATGCTTCAGGGTAAACTGGCGTTGAACGGTTTTTACGCCAGCAACAAGCAAAACAAGCCTACTTTCGATTTCAAGCTGAACATGGATGGCATCGACATTCCGGCGGCTTACCAGTCGCTTAGCACCTTCCGGCATTATGTGCCGGTTGCCGCCAAAAGCCAGGGCAAGGTTTCGACGCAGTTCAGCCTTTCCGGATCGATGGACGAGAAAATGAATGTCGTGATGACCAGCTTGAACGGATTGGGCCTGCTGAATACCAAAAACCTGATGATCGTTGATTCACCAGTGTTCGACCAGATTCGCGGAATCATCAAGAAAGAGAAGCTAAAGAATGTGAAAATCGACGATTTTACTGCCAAATTTCAGTTCGAAAATGGTCAGTTGAA
>JAEWME010000022.1 GCA_023393265.1 Bacteroidota bacterium
ACCAGCCATCCCGGAATATCTTCGGTGTGGATCTCTACATCTTCGGCCCCTAAAACCACTTTTTCTCCTGAAATGTTCAGTTCGTAGCTGCCGTTTTTTTCAAGCAGGCCAATATCATGCTGGTCAAAGGCGGCAATTTCTCCTGAAATCTGCTTCATCAGCTTACCGTATTTCGGGCCGAGTGTCTTAAAGTTGGCTTTAATTTTTTTCTTGATAATTCCTTCCGCGTCAGTCAGGTATTCAACTTCTTTCACATTTACTTCAGAAAGAATAATGTTTTTTACAGCTTCAAAATGTGCCTGAAATTCAGGATTTAAAACCGGAACCATAATTTTAGCCAGCGGCTGACGAACTTTCAGTTTTTCCTTGCGGCGCAATGCCAAAATCATCGATGAAGCCTTCTGTGCCAAATCCATTTTCTGTTCCAGATCCGTGTCAATCATCAACTCGTTGTGAGTTGGAAAAACCGACAGGTGTACACTTTGGCCGGTTTCCTTTCCGGTGATTTTGTTCAGATCGGTATAGAGTAAATCGGCGTAGAACGGCGCGATTGGAGCCATCAGCTTCGCAATGGTATCCAAACAGGTATACAATGTTTGATAGGCCGAAATTTTGTCTTTATCGTACGATCCACCCCAGTAGCGTTTACGGCTCAGGCGAACGAACCAGTTGCTCAGGTTTTCCGATACAAATTCGGAGATGGCACGTCCGGCGCGCGTGGGTTCGTAGTTTTCGTAGCTGTCGCCAACTTCTTTCACCAGCGAATTCAGCAGCGAAATAATCCAGCGGTCGAGTTCAGGGCGTTCCGAAACCGGAATTTCTTCTTCAGCATAAGTAAACCCATCAATATTGGCATACATCGCGAAGAAATTGTAGGTGTTGTAGAGTGTTCCGAAGAATTTTCGTTTCACTTCTTCAACTCCCGCCATGTCGAATTTCAGGTTGTCCCAGGGCTGCGAATTGGTGAGCATGTACCAGCGCAACGGGTCTGAGCCATGATCTTCGATGGCCTTGAACGGTTCCACAGCGTTGCCCAGTCGTTTCGACATTTTGTTGCCGTTTTTGTCGAGCACCAAACCGTTCGAGATAATATTTTTGAACGAAACCGATTCGTCGATCATCGTTGCAATGGCATGCAGCGTGAAGAACCAGCCACGGGTTTGGTCAACCCCTTCAGCAATAAAATCGGCTGGAAAAACTTCATTGAATTTTTCTTTATACTCAAAAGGATAATGACGTTGAGCATAAGGCATGGCACCCGAATCGAACCAAACGTCGATAAGGTCGGGCTCGCGGAACATTTTCTTTCCTGAAGCCGAAACCAACACAATGTCGTCAACAAACGGACGGTGAAGATCGATTTTATCGTAGTTTTCTTTCGAGTTGTTGCCCACCTCGAAGTCTTCGAAAATGTTCTTTTCCATCACACCGGCAGCAACTGCGGCTTTAATTTCAGCCATCAGTTCTTCGGTCGAGCCAATACATTTTGCTTCCGATCCATCTTCGGTTCGCCAGATCGGGAGCGGAGTTCCCCAGAAACGCGAGCGGCTCAGGTTCCAGTCAACCAGGTTTTCGAGCCAGTTGCCAAAACGTCCGGTTCCGGTTGAGGCCGGTTTCCAGTTGATGGTGTTGTTGAGCTCAATCATTTTATCTTTTACCGCGGTGGTGCGGATGAACCATGAATCCAGTGGATAATACAGGATCGGTTTGTCGGTTCTCCAGCAATGTGGGTAGTTGTGCACATGTTTTTCAACCTTGAAGGCCTTGTTCTCTTTTTTCAGCATCACGCAGATGTCGATGTCGAGCGTGGCATCTTCTTCGGTGAGTGTATCGTCATATGCGTTTTTTACGAAGCGACCGGCATATTCCGAATACGCTTCAACATTCACATATTCGGCAACAAATTCCGGCGACATGTTTTCAACGAGGAACAAGCGGCCATTGCGGTCGACCAGCGGCTGGCGTTTGCCTTCGCGGTCGTCAACAATCAGTGGTGAAATCCCGCTCTGTTTGGCCACACGGTCGTCGTCGGCACCAAAAGTTGGCGCAATGTGCACGATACCGGTACCGTCTTCCGTAGTTACGAAATCGCCGGTGATCACGCGGAAAGCATCGCCTTTCGGTTTCCCCCAGTTGATGAGTTGCTCGTATTTCACGCCTTCCAATTCGGTCCCGGCGTATTCGGCCAACACTTTGTAAGGGATTTTCTTGTCGCCAACCTGGTAATCTTCCAAAGCCAATTCAGCATTCTTTGGATCGAAATGCGTTGCCAACAGGTTTTTGGCCAGAATCAAAGTTACTGGAGTTCCGGTATATGGGTTGAAACTGCGAACTTTTACGTAAGTGATTTTGGGTCCAACGCAAAGAGCCGTGTTCGATGGCAAAGTCCAGGGCGTGGTTGTCCATGCCAGGAAGTACAAATCGGTGTACACATTTTCGAAGAGAAATTCCGATTTCTCGTTGCGGATGGCTTTAAACTGGGCAACGGCGGTGGTGTCTTTCACGTCGCGGTAACAGCCAGGCTGGTTCAACTCGTGCGAACTCAATCCGGTTCCGGCAGCAGGCGAAAACGGCTGAATGGTGTATCCTTTATACAGCAAATCTTTGTTGTACAACTGTTTCAGTAACCACCAAATGGTTTCGATGTAACGGTTATCGTAGGTAATGTACGGGTCGTCCATATTCACCCAATAGCCCATGCGGCGGGTCAGTTCTTCCCATTCGCGGGTATATTTCATCACCTCTTTGCGGCAGGCAGCGTTGTATTCGGCCACCGAAATGGTTTTGCCGATGTCGTCTTTGGTGATTCCGAGTAATTTTTCAACGCCCAGTTCTACCGGAAGTCCGTGCGTGTCCCATCCGGCTTTGCGGTGAACGCGGTAGCCTTTCATGGTTTTGTAGCGGCAAAAAGTATCTTTAATGGCACGTGCCATCACGTGATGAATTCCGGGCATCCCGTTGGCCGAAGGTGGTCCTTCGTAAAAAACAAAGGTTGGATGGCCCTCGCGGGTTGAAATGCTTTGGTGAAAAGTATCATCATCTTCCCATTTCTGAAGTACATCTTTGTTGATCTGGGAAAGGTCTAATTGCTTGTAAACCTGAAATTTATTACTCATTGTTATCGTATTTAGAGCCTCTGTTTTTAAAAAGGTACAAATATAGAAAAAAAAGAAAACGGAATTTCAAAACATTCCCATTCGGGAAAATCAGGAATTTCTTGTTAAAAATTTAATAATCAGGAGGGAAGTTTCAACTGATTATTTCAACTGCAAATAAAAAAAGCCAGGTCGGAGTTTAACGATCTGGCTTCGGATTATCTTGTCAAAATAAGTTTATTCGACGAATTTGTACCCAATACCTTTCAGGGTTTTGATCTGGTCGTTTCCGATTTTCTCGCGAAGTTTCCGGATGTGAACATCAATGGTACGGTCGCCTACCACCACATTGTCGCCCCAAACCGAATAGTAAATTTCTTCGCGGGTGAATACTTTACCAGGCTTCGAAACCAGCAGCGACAACAATTCAAATTCCTTGCGCGGGAGAATCATTTCTTCGCCGTCTTTGGTAATGAGGTAACGTTCTTTGTCGATAATCAGGTTTCCGATCGTAACGGTGTTTGAATTTTCAATAATCACGGAGGGAGCTGCACCAGGCGTCGAGGTTCTTTTGAGCAGTGCTTTTACCCTGCTTACGAGTACCTTCGGTCGAATAGGTTTGGTAATATAGTCGTCGGCACCTGCTTCGAAACCGGCAATCTGAGAATAGTCTTCGCCGCGGGCCGTGAGGAAAGCGATGATCGTATTTTGCAGCATCGGGATTCTCCTGATTTCTTCGCAGGCGGCAATGCCATCCATTTCTGGCATCATCACGTCAAGGATAATCAGATCGGGCAACACTTTTTCGGCTACTTTTATGGCTTCGGCACCGTTTTGAGCGGTATAGACCCTGTATCCTTCTTTTTCTAAATTGTAACTGATAAATTCCAGAATATCAACTTCATCGTCTACCAGAAGAATTTTTGACTGACTTTCGCTCATAGTTGTAAATTTTAAATTTAAAAGTAAGGATTACTTTTGGATCAGTTGACATATTCGAAACAAAATTGCCGAAAAAATATCAATTTTATCAAAAACGTACAATCCTATCGTCAATTCAGGTAAAAAATACCTGAGATAACTTTTTTAAAGGCTTGTTTTAGCTTTTTCCAGTGTGAAAGTAAACGTTGTCCCTTTGTCGATAACACTCTTAACATTAATGGTTTGATTGTGTGCTTCGATGATATGTTTCACAATCGAAAGACCAAGTCCGGTGCCGCCCTGTTCGCGCGAACGCGATTTATCGACCCGGTAGAACCTTTCGAATATGCGGTGCAAGTCGTTCTTTTCCATGCCTATTCCGTTGTCGCTTACTTCAATCAGGATGGTTTCGTGCAGATCGTAAAAACCAACTTTTACGAAACCTTTCTTTTTACCGTACTTGATGCCATTGCCAACCAGGTTGTTCATCACTTCCATGATGCGCTTTTTGTCGGCCCTTACCATGATTGGCTTATCGGTTTTGGTTGTGAATTGCAGCGAAGTGTTTCGCTCGTTAGCCAGCATTTGTGCCAGATCGAATACGTCTTCTGTAAGCTTTACAATGTCAAACTCAACAACGTTTAATTTTAGCTCTCCTGATTCGAGTTTGGTGATCGATTCGAGATCCTCCACAATCGAGATCATTCGGTCGATACTTTTTTCAGTTCGCTGAAGGTAAAGCTTGTTGATCTTTGGGTCGTCAATGCCGCCTTCGAGCAAGGTGAGCACATAGCCCTGAATATTGAAAATAGGCGTTTTTAGCTCGTGCGAAACGTTTCCAACAAACTCTTTCCGGTATTTTTCAAGGTCCTTCAACCTGGTAATTTCCTGGGTTTGGTTTTTGGCCCACTCTTCAACCTCTTTTTGAACATCCGATATGTTAGCCGAACTGATAATGTCGAGAAGCAATTCCTTCTTACCGCTCACCGGTACCTCCCTGATCGTTTTGTAAACAGGCTTAATCTTGTCGTTAATGTATTTGTTCAGGATAAAAAGAACCAGGAAATATGAAAATGCACAAAACAGAAGTACAAAGATAATCAGGTAGAATATTCCAAAATTCCTTTTCGATTCGAGCAAAAAGAACCCGAAGTTCGAAACGAGCAGCAAGACGGTGATGTAAAGTGAAAGGCGTTTTGCCGAATAAGTCTTCATATTTTTCTGTTTCAGATAAAATGCGCTGCAAAATTAATTGATTTTATGCCGGTAAGGCATTTTTTCTTTGGTCTCTTGTTCCGTTTTAAAGTAGAAATAAAAAATCCGGACCATTTCTGACCCGGATTTCGTATTTTATCTGGAAAATCAAATTGCAAAAGCTTTCCTGATTTGTTCGACATAGTCGAGTTTCTCCCAGGTAAACAGTTCTACATCAAGTTCTACTTTCCCATTGTAAGGCGATTCAAAAACTTTGCGAACAGTTTTTGGCTGGCGTCCCATGTGGCCGTATGCGGCTGTTTCGCGGTAAATCGGGTTGCGAAGTTTCAGCCTGTCTTCGATTGCTGCAGGACGGAGATCGAATATTTCCTGAATTTTTTCTGAAATAAACGAGTCGGTAAGTCCGTTCACCGCAGTTCCTTTTGTTTCAACGAAAACGCCAACAGGTTTTGCCACGCCGATTGCATACGAAACCTGAACCAGCATTTCTTTGGCAACTCCGGCAGCAACCATGTTTTTAGCAATATGGCGGGCAGCGTAAGCAGCCGAACGGTCGACTTTCGATGGGTCTTTTCCTGAAAAGGCGCCGCCGCCGTGGGCGCCGCGTCCTCCATATGTATCAACAATAATCTTACGGCCGGTTAG
>JAEWME010000029.1 GCA_023393265.1 Bacteroidota bacterium
AGTTCGACTGTACTGTTTTTATAAATTTTGTCTGAATATATTCCAAGTGGTAGTCCGTGACTTTTCGATAGCGTTTCAAGATTACCATCGGCATGTAAAATATATGGAAAATTATGGGCCGCATTGCAGTAGTCAAGAATACCATATCTAACGTCAAGGATACCTAAGAAAAGCGTCACAAAATATTGATTTGAGTTTCTTTCGCACAACTCCTTATTAACCTTTCTGACAATATCTTTAGCCGAAAGAATTTTTGAATTGGTTTTTATGAGGGTACTGGCAATGGCCATAAAAAGTGAAGCAGGAATTCCTTTTCCGGAAACATCTCCAATGGCAATCAGCAAGTGGTTTTTCCCAATGAAAAAATAGTCATACAGATCACCACCAATTATTTCTGCCGGATTTAAAACTGCATATAAATCTATTTCAGGATACTCCAAGAAATCGGGGTTGCCAGATGGCACAATATTTTGCTGTATTTCTTGGGCTGTTTTAAGGTCCTTTTCTATTTTAAGCTTTTCGGAGGTGGTTTCTCTTTTATCTTTCATCAGCAAACCATATTTATCGCGCCACTCTTCCAGACTTTCAGCCAGCATTTTTATCTCATCATCCGATTCTTTGTATTTGCCGGGCGAAGTAAAACTTTTGATGGCATAAGTTACCCTAACCAGTGGATCGAGCATTCTTCTGAAAACAAAAAAATTCACGAGGAATAAAAGAAAAAGTCCTGTTATGGAAACGTAAACAATCTTGTGGAAGATGGAATTAATATCGCCAAAAAGTTCTTTCTCAGGAATAACAATTACAGCATACCAGCCTGTATTGGTTAGTGGCGAAAAATAATACCACGATTCTTCATTACTGAGATACTCTGATATGCCTTCCACAACACCGCTTTCACCCTGCTTCATTTTCGCCAAAAGCTCGGCTTCGTGTTCTTTGAAGATTTTAAAAGAATGAGCATAAATATTGCGGCTTAACATCCATTGTGTATTAGGATGTGTAATAAAATTTCCGGCATGATCGATAATAAAAGCATAACCCTGATTTCCGATCTTAATCTGCGACAGAATTTTTCCTAACAAATTGAGTGATATATCACACGAAACCACTCCGGCTAAAGTCACACTTTGCGGAAGATATATTGGAACTTGATACGAGACTAGCAATTTAGTTGAATCATATCCACGAAAGTATGAGTCGGTCCATCTCCCCTGCCCTTTCCCAATTTGACCAGATTTCAGCTCTATCAGAAAATTCTGAAGTCTCAGGCTATCACTTGTTTGAATTTTACAAATGGAATCTTTTCTGGTTGAGAAAATGTGCAACCGATTGTCTATAGGGTCAAAAAGACTGATCTGGATTCCGTCGACCAGCGGATTAACCTTTACAACCTGGTCAATGAAGTTATTCACATCATTATATTGGTTGTAATAAAGTGCCTGATATGAAATATTTCTTGCAATCTCCTCCGTCCCAATTGTTATTCGTTCAATCCTGGAAATTACCAAATTACTTTGATTGACAGCTCCTTCCTCGATTTTCCGGACCAACACTTTATTGCTAAAATGATAGTTTATAAATACAATAGCTGAGATAATCAGGATGGCAATGATCGTGATCTGAGAATTCAGTCGAAACGAGATTCCTTTCTGGCTCATTGGGCAAGGATTAATTGGCAACCTAATTTACAAAAAATAAGATTCCCAAAGTCGCCACGGGTTGGAAAACTGATAATTTATTATAATTCTGTTTAAATTTTTAACTCAATAATAAAAAAGCCGAAGGAAAAACCTCCGGCTTTCGAAATATATTCAAACAAATGTTTGTTAGGTATTCATTGCACCGCAAACGTTAATAACCTGACCGCTTACATACGAAGCGAGATCTGATGCAAGGAATAATGCAACTTTGGCAACTTCCTCGGGCAAACCTCCACGTTTCATCGGAATATTGGATTCCCATTGTTTTCGTGCATCTTCCGGAATTTTAGCCGTCATTTCCGTGATGATAAAGCCGGGCGCAATGGCATTCGAGCGAATACCGCGCGAACCAAGTTCTTTGGCGATCGATTTGGTAAAACCAATAATGCCGGCTTTTGAGGCTGAGTAGTTTGACTGGCCCGCGTTTCCACTCACACCAACAACAGAGCTCAGATTTACAATCGATCCTGATTTCTGTTTCAGCATGACTTTCTGGGCTGCTTTAGTAAAATTGAAGACCGATTTAAGGTTCACATTAATAACTGCATCCCACTGATCCTCTGTCATTCTCATCAGTAAAGTATCTTTGGTGATACCTGCATTGTTAACCAAAACGTCAATTGCTCCAAAGTCTTCAACAATTTGGTTAACCACTCTGTCGGTGTCGTCAAAATTGGCAGCATTGGATGCGTACCCTTTTGCTTTTACACCCAATGCAACAAGTTCAGTTTCGGTGTTTTTCATGTTCTCATCGTCAAAAAGATCGGTAAAGGCAATATTGCAGCCTTCCTGCGCGAATTTTACAGCAATAGCTTTTCCGATACCTCTGGATGCGCCGGTTATCACGGCCGTTTTTCCTTCAAGTAGTTTCATGCGTTATGTATTAATATATGAATCTTCAAGCAGCGACAAAAGTAATAAAATGAGTGAAGCTACATGAAAACATCGCTGGAAATCATGATTGCCAAATTTTAAATTACTTTTGAATCCTGTACAGGAGCCTAATCTGGCAACTGTTTCAACAAATGATTAACGAATTCTTTTTTGCTTCGACCTTTCACTTTAACCCTGCGCTTTAATGAAAAAAGTCTGCCTAATAGAATTATACAACATGCACCACGAGTGCCTTTATTCGCAATTACTGTATCTTCGGTCAAGTGGCTACGAGGTGTCTCTTGTCTGCGATTTTCGCAATGCTAACCAGACCGATCGTTTTTCTGAACTGACCCGGCAAATCAGATACGACGATTTTCGAAAGATTAAATCGCTCTTTCGTCTCCGTCGTTTTCTGATCAAAGAAGGCTTTGATACTGTCATCTTTAATACAGCGCAAAGCAGCAGGGTAGCGCGGTTGCTGCTACTACCCTTTCCCCGTCGGATTTCGTTTATCGGTACAATTCATAACCTCCGGAAATTAACCGACTCTTTCGATCAGCGGATAATTTTCAGAAAAATCAAACGATTTTACTTATTGGCTGAATATCTTCTTCCAACTTTTATTTCCCTTTCAGGAAAAAGAGATTTACGGGCGCAACCTTATTCTTCTTCCATTTTCCCTCCCGTGAAATTGCAAACACTAGAAAAGACAACTGGTGAATGTTGGATCGTGGTTCCGGGAAGTATAGAATATAAACGGCGTGATTACGAATTTCTTTTGGACTTGGCAGGGAATTCGGCACTTTCCCCATCTGTCCGTTTTGTTTTACTCGGAAATGCAACAAGATCTGAAGGACCATCTTTTATACAGAAAGTCAAAGATTTGAAATTATCGGAGCATTTTGTTTGGTTTGAAGACTTCGTTCCCGAAGAAACTTTTCAGGCATATATTCAGGTAGCCGACTATTTGCTACCTTTAATACATGGAGAGAAAGCTTTGGAAGATTACAGTTTGTATAAAGTTTCGGGAACTTTTGTGCTTGCTGAAGCTTTTGGTAAAATATTACTTTGTCCTGAACACTTCAGTAAAGTTCCAAATTTTCAATATAAAGCGATTTATTACAAGAATATTGATCATCTGATTGAACTAACAAAAGTTCTCCAGCCCGATCAGATAACCTCAAAAATTGACATGAATAAAGCAAGGGAACAATACATCTCATTTTTGAGTTAAAAATAGCTGCGTTCATATTGAACATTATATAGCCAACTGATATTATTTAATTTAGTCATTTGAAAAACGAGTGGTTTTAACTGTTCCATAATTTTTTCGAATCAATCGATATTTTAACTTTTACTGATTATTTTTGACCAATACTATTGACTGAAAGGTAAATGACTGATAAACCACTGATATCATGTGTCGTTCCGACTCATAACAGGGCTGCGAAACTGATCAAAGCGATCGAAAGTGTACTGGCACAGACTTATCAAAATTTTGAAATTTTGGTGGTCGACGACCAATCGGCTGATAAAACCAAAGAGGTCGTTGAATTGATGACAGAACGGGATCCTCGCATTATTTACTTGTACAACCCGAATAAAGGAGCAAATAATGCCCGGAATTTTGGCATTCAGCATGCTAAAGGCCAGTATATTGCTATGTTGGACGATGATGACCTTTGGATGAAAACAAAGCTCCGAAAGCAATTGGATGTGATGCGTCTGCTCGATAGCAAATACGGAGTTGTTTATTGCACGTTTGCCCGAAAAAAAGCTTCAGGAAAAATACGGAGACGACACCCAAGCCGATTCTCGTTTATCAAGAATGGCGATATTTTAAACCGGCTGTTAAAACGAAATTTCATTACAACCTCTACATTATTTATAAAGGCTGAGGTCTTCGAAAAATGCGGGATGTTTAATCCCAGGTATAAATCTTTTCAGGATTGGGAATTGCTAACCCGAATAGCGCGTGACTACCATTTTTATTACCTCGATGAAATACTGGTAAATGTTTATGAATCGAACGATAGCATTACGCTCGATAAAAAAGGTCGCGTGATTACCAAATATATGCATCTAAAGCAATTTATGGATCTGTATAAAAATAAGCCGCGCCTTCTTTCCGGCAGGTATTCATCACTCGGATTTACACTCTATAAATTAAAGCGCTATGGGTTTGCCCGTAAGTTTTTGTTGCGCAGCCTGAAGCTAAATTTTTTTAATTTTCAGGCATTGATTCTTTTGCTTTCCCTAAGCTTTAAACCGTCTGGAAGATAATGTTCGATCAATCTACAATATGTGCCATTGCAACATCTCCCGGCATGGGAGCCATTGCAACGATTCGTCTTTCGGGCGAAAAGGCTTTTGAGATAACCGAATCAATATTTCGTTCGCCCATAGCCAGTAAAAAACTCTCCGGACAAAAAGCAAATACCTTACACTTTGGAAGTATTTGGGATGGTGATGAGCTTATTGACGAAGTTGTAGCGGCCATGTTTAAAGCGCCACACTCGTTCACCGGCGAAGATGTTATCGAAATCTCATGTCACGGTTCCATATACATCCAACAGCGAATTTTACAACTTCTTATCGAAAAAGGCGCACGAATGGCCCGGCCTGGAGAATACACCCAGCGGGCATTTCTGAATGGCAAAATGGATCTTTCGCAGGCCGAAGCCGTTGCCGACCTGATCGCATCAACCAACAGGGCTGCACAGAAAGTGGCTATCAATCAGATGAGAGGCGGATTTTCTTCGGAGTTGACCGCCTTACGGGGGCAATTGTTGCATTTCATTGCCATGATTGAGCTGGAACTCGACTTTAGTGAAGAAGATGTGGAGTTTGCAGATCGCGAGCAACTAAAAGAGTTAGTTTCACAGATTGAAGGAATCCTCCGGAGACTGAAAGATTCGTTTCAACTGGGGAATGTGATCAAAAACGGGATTCCGGTTGCCATTGTCGGCGAAACCAATGTGGGAAAGTCAACACTCCTGAATGCTTTGCTGAATGAAGAAAAAGCCATAGTGTCTGATATACACGGAACTACACGCGATGTTATCGAGGATGTGGTTAATATCCACGGAACCGCCTTCCGTTTTTTTGATACTGCAGGAATCCGGGAAACTACTGACAAAATTGAAACAATTGGAATTGAGCGTAGCTATAACAAACTTGATCAGGCATCAATAGTCATTCTGGTTGTTGACACCCTTAACATTTTTGATGTGATTTTGGAGCGCATCAATAAAATAAGGGAACGCATCACCAATCAGCATTTAATCATCGCTGCCAATAAAGTAGATAAAGGTCTGCCCCAAACGATTGGCTCGCTAAAAAAAATGACATTAGGAGAAAATGAAAAACTTATTTTTATTGCGGCGAAGCAAAAAGAAAATCTCGACGAACTAATTGCCGCCATGCAACAGGTTGTTTCTCTTGATCCAATAGATGAAGATGTTGTAATCGTTACAAACATTCGACACTTTGAAGCGTTAGCGAAAGCTTTAGAATCGGTGGAACGAGTACAATCGGGTTTGGAGCGCCAGATTTCCGGAGACTTTGTGGCGCAGGACATAAGAGAATGCCTCCATTTTCTTGGCGAAATTACAGGCGAAATCTCGACCGACGAAATACTTGGACACATCTTTAAAAATTTCTGCATCGGTAAGTAAAACCATTTTCCCTTAAAATAAACTTTGTTTGATAATTTCTTTAATTTATTGAACAACTGATTCAGATGCTTGTTTTTTCCTTTATGTAATTCGTAAGGATTACACATTAAGGATT
>JAEWME010000180.1 GCA_023393265.1 Bacteroidota bacterium
GTAATACAATTCCTGAGCGAGCTTCAGCTTATAGTGCTTCAGCAATTTCCTGATGCTGTCGTCGTTATATTCAATCTTCCAGTTTTTAATTTTCCGGAGCAAAAGTTCCTTGCCATTTTCAGCCTCGCGTTTCACTTCTTCGTTCAAACTGGCTTTGATCCGGTTTTTCGCTTTCGTTGTGACAACAAAATCGAGCCAGTCCATTTTGGGGCGCTGGTGATTGGCCGTGTCCACCGAAATCTGGTCGCCATTCAGAAGTTTGTGCCGCAGGGTGACATTTCGTCCGTTCACCTTTCCACCCACACAACGATCGCCAACGCCTGAGTGAATTTCATAAGCGAAATCGAGCAAAGTGGCTCCTGCCGAAAGCTTTCTCAAATCGCCTTTCGGTGTAAATACAAATATCTCGTCGGCGTAAACATTGGTCTTGAAATCGTCGATGAAGTCCGCCATATTTAACTCCGGATTCTCCAGAATCTCCCGCACATTGGCCAGCCACTTCTCCATATCAGATGAACCCGATCCACCTTTATATTTCCAGTGAGCCGCCAAACCCTTTTCGGCTATTTCATCCATGCGCCGGGTTCTGATCTGAATCTCGACCCATTTACCTTGTGGCCCAAGCACCGTAGCATGAAGCGACTCGTAACCATTCGACTTTGGGATTGTAATCCAGTCGCGCATACGCTTAGGATTCGACTGATACTCCTCAGTTACAATTGAATAAACCTGCCAGCAATCGGATTTTTCGCTGGCTATTTCAGAGTTAAGGATCACACGAATGGCAAATAAATCATAAATCTCCTCGAATCCAACTTTCTGCGTCTGCATTTTTCGCCAGATTGAGTTAATCGATTTGGTACGCGCTTTCATGTCGAATGAAAAACCTCTGGAATTAAGCTTTTCCTCGATTGGTTTTACAAATTCGGCAACAAAGCCGGCCCGTTCGCGATCAGTTTCTTTCAGCCGATTAGCAACAGTATTGTACGCTTCCGGATTCAAAAATTTCAGGCACAAATCGAGCATTTCCGAATTGACATAATACAGGCCGAGACGGTGAGCCAACGGGGCATACAAATGCGAAGTTTCATTCGATATTTTGATCCGTACTTCTTCCGGCTGTGTTTCCAGGTTGCGCATCACCTGCAGGCGATCGGCAATCTTCACCAATACGACGCGCACATCCCCGGCCATTGCCAGCATAAGCTTGCGGTAATTTTCAGAGTGCAGTTCAACCGTGTCGGTTCCAAGTGCATTAATTTTGGCCATTCCTTCCAAAATCGTCGTGACAGCAAGCCCAAAGCGGGCTTCCATTTCTTTGGAATACAATCCTTTATAATACACATTATGAAGAAGTGCTGCGAGTGTAGAATCGACACCAAGCCCGACCTCCTGAACCACAATTAAAGCCACCTCGATGGAATGAACAACAATTTGTTCACCCGATTCCCAGCTAGATTCGCCAAAGACCTCACAAACAACCCGGTAAGCGTCGTTCACTTTCGGAAGGTCTTTTTCCTGAATGCTTGATTTGCAAACCTCAAAAAAATCTGAAAACACTTTTTCCTTATCCTTCATTGCAACCAGCTTAAAGATAAATGATGCTAGGCATCCAACCGCGAAATTATAAAAACAGTTTTAATTGTAACTAAAGGCTATAGTCGCCTGCAGCCTCGGGTTGATAACTAATTCCGTCTATCCGTATCCGCTTCAGGCCACCAGGAACCATCCATTCGATCAGATCGCCTACCCGGAATCCGATTAGGGCTGTGGCAACGGGCGAAAAGATGGAAACTTTCCGGGCACGTATATCAGCCTCATCAGGGTAAACAATACGAAATTCCTGCTGATTGTTTTCACCGTCGAACGAAATTTTCACTACCGAATTCATGGTTACTACATCTGACGGGATATCCTGAGGCTCCAGCACTATCGCCTTTTCCAGTTCAGTTACCAGTTTCTCCGCTTCATGCGCATCAAGAGTCTTTCGCGCACGCGCCTCTTTAATGTGCTTGGTTATTCTCAGGTAATCCAGTTTGTTTAAAATGAGTTTCTTCATCGCTTTAATTTGTTTTAATTGTTTATACTAACACAACTGTGTCCTATGGACCCGAAGTGCTCTTTCATGATTTTTAACGAAAATTTTGAAAATAAAAAAGGCTGCCAGTTGGCAGCCTTTTTTAATATGGTTATTAAAAGTTATTCTGCCGTAAGTGGATCAACAAAAACACGCTGTCCTAATTCGCGATCCATCATGAAAATACCGTTACCCTGGCCATTGATAAGTTTGAGCGTGGAAAGAATTTTCTCAACGTTGGCTTCTTCTTCCACTTGTTCATCAACATACCATTTCAGGAAACTTTGTGAAGCATGGTCGTTTGCTTTAATGGCAACATCAACCAGGTTATTTATCATGGCGGTTACTTTAATTTCGTGCTCGAGGGTCTTTTCGAAAACATCAACAATGCCGTCAAAATCAACCGGAGGCTGAGCAACAGCTTTCAGCACAACACGACCATTGCGTTCAGTTACGTAGTTGAAAAATTTTATGGCATGAGCCGATTCTTCCTGATATTGAATTTTCATCCAGTTTGCAAATCCTTCGAGACCCATGTTTTCAAAATATGCAGCCATCGAAAGATACATGTAAGCAGAATAAGTTTCAGCATTAATCTGCTCGTTCATCGCGTCTAATACTTCTTTTTTTATCATAGTTGTATGATTTTTCCGTTTTTATAAAAGTACAAAATTTTCTTTCCCTGCAAGTAATGTAGAGTGGATCTCCAAAAAAAATTTCAGGATTATTAAAAGACCCGTAACATTACTCTTTAAAATCGAGGTTGAAACGCTGTTTAAGTTCCAAAAGTTCCGGATTTTTCTGAATCATCATCTTCAGTTTTTCACTGTCGGAAAAGAGTACCCGCTCTGATTCCACCCGCTCGAATCGGGTGATCACCTCAATATCAGAATTCTTCAGTTCGTTGCGCAGCCAGCTAACCAAATCAGGCTTAATGAGCCTCACTTCTTCTTCCTGAACGGAGTTTCCAACCCGCAGGTAGAGTTTCGTATCGTCAATTTCAGGAACTGTTGCAAGCGTCGATCTCAGATTCGGACGATCGGCGATGGTTTCCAGGTAACGATTCCAGGCATCAGCCAGTTGTTGCTCTGTAAACGATTCTGTCTGGTGCTGATAATCGGCGAAAATATTCTTCTGTTCAACCTGCTCAACTTTGGGATTATTCGTATTCCCCGAAAGTGCATCTTTAATTGACGGAGTGAACGAACCTCCAATCTTTTTAATTATGCGGGTAGTTACTGGCTTTTCAGCGGGTTCGGCCGCAGGCCTTGGCATTGTCGCATCAACCGGAGAAACCCCATCAACAGGTGCAAGAGCCTGTTCTGGTGCGGAAATCGCCTCATTAAAAAGAGGGAGTAGCGAGTCGTCACCAGCTTCGTCAGTTATTTTTTTTTTAAGGTAAGCTGGGCAATTTTAATCAGGGCCAGTTCAACCAGTAGTCGTTTATTTTGACTGGCTTTATACTGAAGGTCACATTCGTTCGCAACCTGTAGCGCACCAATCAGGAAATCGCTATCGCATTGAACAGCCTGCGCTTTATATTTCTCACGAATTTCGCCGCCTACTTCAAGCAGTTGCACTGTTACCGGGTCTTTGCAAACCATGACATCGCGGAAATGAGAACTCAGCCCCGAAATGAAATGATGTCCGTCAAATCCGTGATCGAGCACATC
>JAEWME010000268.1 GCA_023393265.1 Bacteroidota bacterium
TAATATGGCAGAGCCGGTTTTTTGTTCGAATATTTTTAGCTGATCGTCAAGCGGCAACACCGTATTTTTCGAACTGGCCAGCAAATCGGCTCCCTGCCCGACCGACAAAGCCACATGCCCCTGTGCCACTAATTGATAGCAAGCAGCCATCACGCTGGGTTCTAACGGAAGTTTTCCCAGTAATTCGTAGCCTTTCCCGAGCAGGAAATCGCCGGTATTGATAGCCACCGGAATGCCATGTTGTTTATGAATGGTTTCAGTATTATACCGGAAATCATCGTTATCCTCGATATCGTCGTGAATGAGCGAGGCTTTGTGGAAACACTCCACCATCACCGAAAGCTGCAAAAGCAAAACTTCTGAAATCTCAGATGAATAAGCAGAATAGGCCAGCGCCGTAAGCAACGGACGAATGCGTTGCCCGCCAGTGAGCATTGACTCGATGGTGAGTTTCGTCGTCAGATCATTCACCGGATCAACAAGTTGTGTTAATGTTTCTTCGGTAAAAAAACCGTTCACTTTCTCTTTCAGTCCGGAGACCGATATCGGTTGTAAATCTTTGTTTTCCTTGAAATTGGTCAGTTCATCGTCGAGCCATCGGTTATCGACATCGGTTTCGGCACAACCTTCGAAAAGAAGTGGAATCCCGATCACGGGAACAGCAGCACGGGCAACCGTTTCAAACGACTTTTGCAGCACCGACATACAGGTCACGCCAATTACTGCATCAACCGTTCCGCCTTGCACCAGGCTAATGGCGACAGTTGTTCCTTCAGCCACCAACGAAGCGTAGCCCAGCGTTTCAGCTTTTTGCAAAATCGAGTCAATCTGGCAGCTTTGGCATCCGGCACAAATCAGTCCCAATTCGTCGATTTCGGCATGACAGGCACTGTTGTTTTTCAGGCATTGTGGCAACAAAAGCAGGCGCCGATTGTACGGCGTGGCAGCCACTACTGAGCGCCAGATTTCGTTTCCGCTGACCACCATCGCAAATTCGCGAAAAGCCGCATCGCTGCCAGTTAGCGCGATGATTTCGTCGGCCATCTGCTGTATAAATTCGAAACTGGCCGGAGGCAAAATTCCCCGTTCGGCAACCAATTCTCGGGCCGCCTTTCTCAACCGGTTTCGCACCAACGCCTTTTCCGGAACCTGCAAT
This sequence comes from Bacteroidota bacterium, assembly GCA_023393265.1. Taxonomy (GTDB): domain Bacteria; phylum Bacteroidota; class Bacteroidia; order Bacteroidales; family Prolixibacteraceae; genus Aquipluma. The sequence continues at coordinate 1,157 of JAEWME010000268.1, forward strand.
ATATTTTCTTTAACCTTCATTTCAAATCTCAAGTTCGAAGTGCCTAAATTTCGGAGTGCCTAGAGTTAGCTCTGAAATACTTTAGGCACTCCGAACTCTAGCTCACTCCCAACTTCTTACCCGTAGGCTCCCAGCCCAAAGAATGCCCGCTTCTTGGCAAAGCGGTAAATCCGGCTTTTCTCCGGAATCACTTCGCATGACCCATGACTGAATGTTTCAGGTGCGGTGGCTAGCTTGTAAAGCTCGTCTTTCCGTCCTGAAGTATTTTTTGCCTGATGTTTTTGCACGAATTCGGCCAGCCAACGTGGATCTTCCATCACAACGCAGCCTTTTGTTTTTTGTTGAATGCTGCTTCGGAAATCGCTCAAAAACGTCGATTCGGCATACAAACGATCGAGCGGTTTATCTTCAATGTTTTCAGCAGCAAACTGAATAATCGGACAAGGTTCCACATAGCCCGACGCGTTGATGTGGTGGCTCAACCCTTCGGCGGCCGGACACATACCCAGGCCATCGGCATTCCAGTAGGTATCGATGATGGCAATGCTGTATTTCAGACGGGCATCCACCATGTGCTGACGCAATTGCCGAATCTCATCCGGACTTAAAGCCAGCTCGTAATTCGGGTTTGGCCCCACCGGACGGTAAATGTAGTACCACAAATAGGCCACACCTTTATCAATCAGTCCATTGATAAATTCAGGCGACATGGCCATTTCAAGGTTCGATTTGCACACGCTGATGGCCACGCCGGTAATCAACCCGGCCTTGGTGGCGTTTTCGATGGCCTGCGATGCCGATTGGTGCACATTTTTGCCGCCACGACGAACATCCGCCACATTTTCATCTCCCTCGAAACTGATCAGCGGCGTGACATTGGCGCACTGACGCAGAGTTTCGGCCATTTCAGGAGTGAGCAAAGTGCCGTTGGTAAACAACTGGAAATAGCAATCCGAATGTTTTTTGAATACCTCCGGAAGCGGCTTGTACAAGAGCGGTTCGCCACCCAAAATTCCGAAGAAATACGAACCTGACTGCTTGGTTTCGGCGATGATCCGATTCAGTTGCTCGTGTTGCATCCGGCTGTTTTTCTCCTTTCCCATCACCCAGCAACCCTGACAATTCAGGTTGCAGTCGTCGGTAATGGAAATGAAGTTGAAAGCCGGGAAAAACTCGCCTTTCTTTTGCCGTTTCTGAAACCGTGCAAACGACATCGATCCTTTGATGCCCATGTTTACCATGAACTTGTATAGGCATCGTTTGTCGCTGCGGAATAGTATATTTTTTAAAAGTCCCATATATTCGTGACACCCCTAAATCCCCTGAAGGGGACTTTTTGCCCCCTTTAGGGGGTTGGGGGTAAATTATTGTTTTTCTTCATCTCTTCCAGTGCTTTCCGTCGTTCAGCTTCGGCCTGTTCGATCAATCCGGCCTTGAAAATATTGCGGCGCAGGGCCGAGCGCTGGTTCAAGGTCGAAATCATGTTGATGTCGGCTGCCAGTCCTTTGGGTTTTACTTCTGTACCCGGTTCTGCCCCTGCCAACACGCTGTTTTCTTTCAGGCGCGGAAAAATGATGGCCGAAGTTGGACAATTGCGCCCGCAAGCCGGACAATTGTTTTTGCAGGCCAGCGGTTTTACCACTTTCAGATTTTTGTTGTCGAACGTGTAAACACCAAACAAACAGAACTTAAAGCACTTTCCGCAATCGATGCACAAAGGCTGATCGATCACCGGATACCAGGCCGGCACATCCAAGCCGCTTTCAACTTGCTGCTCGTTTGCCTTTCCTTCCTGAACGGAAAAATCAGCGCGCAGTTTTTGCCCGATCTGCTCTGTCGAAAGTTCCTTAAAATTCAACACTTCCAAACCCGAAAGCTCCAAACCGTTCTGCGCCAGCATACTTTTGATGGCACGCGGATAGCAGGCTACCATGACTTTTCGACTGTATTTCCGGTCAATTTCCTGCATAAAATCTTTCCGATTCAAGACAATTCCGCAGAAATCGTGCAACTGAAACAAATCAGCATCGAGCGACTTTACCACCGCCTGAATTTGTTCCGATTTTTCCGCAGAAATTACACCGGCGCCGCAGTTACAAAAGAGAATACAAGTTTTATCCATGTTTATTTTCCGGTTAAGGAATTGGCGTGAAATTAACTAAAAATTGAAACGTCACGTAAGTGGTTCCCTTGTGAATTGAAAAGCGTTAAC
>JAEWME010000305.1 GCA_023393265.1 Bacteroidota bacterium
TTCATTAGGAAAAAGCTTGTTTTTCAATGTCTCGCAAATGGCAATTGTGTTGGGTTCTGTCAGCGCATTGCTTTTATCGCCTTCCGTCAGTTTGATGGTGAAAATATCGAAAATGGTATTTTCGCTCCAGTAGCCGTCCTTTTCGTTCAACTGACTACCATCGGGAAGCGTAAAGAACTGGCCCGAACCTTTGGCCCCGCCCGAAACTTCGCGCATCAGCAACACCTTGTCCACCTCCGGAACATCGGCCATCAGGTGGTACCGAAATGCTGCCGGGCTGTATGTGCAGTAGTTGATGGGGTAGGAATCCTCCTGCCGGGTTTGTACCCGATAGATCTGATCGTAATTCGTATTGAATTTGTCGTAGTCCAACTCGTAATTGATCACTTCGCTGAAGAGAATGAAAACGGCGAAACCGACAACCAGGTTAGAGAGGTTGATCGCGGTGAGAACCTTGTTGTGCCTGATGTTCCGAAGAACGTTTGTGAAGAAGTGACTGATCATGGCTTTGAGTTTTCAAATGGTTTTGTTTTCTGCTTCCTGAAATTCCAGAAACCATACCAAATTTGTAATCGACTGATATTCAACATCAGTACTTATCATCTTCGCGTACTGCCGTCAAAATATTTGACAGAATTTGTCTATTTGTTTGTCGTATCTGTCTGAACTTTGATTCGTTTGATTTCCGTAACGGACCTCGATTATTTTTTTGGTCTTTTAATCATAGCAATCAATTAATCACATAAACCTAAGACTATTCATACCTCAGCGCGTCGACCGGGTTGGTGCTTGCAGCTTTATACGACTGCCAACTCACGGTTAGCAACGCGATAGCCATGGCCGAAACTCCGGCAAGAGCAAAAATCCACCAGTTCAATTCAGTGCGGTACGCAAACTTCTGGAGCCAGGTATTCATGATGTACCAGGCCACCGGGCAAGCGATGACAAAAGCGATGGCAATCCAGAGTGCAAAGTCCCTGTTCAGTAGCGCAAGAATCTCGATCAGTTTTGCGCCGTTCACTTTTCTCACGCCAATTTCCTTGGTTCGCTGAAGCGAGACAAACGAGATAAGTCCAAACAATCCGAGACAACCAATAAATATGGCAATCCCCGAAAAAATAGTGAAGATATGCGAGAGTTTTTGTTCTTCGCGGTAGAAGCTGGCAATGGTGTCGTCGAGGAACTGGTACTCGAAAACACTTTCAGGAAATATGCTTTTGTAGGTATGCTCTATTTTTGAGAGCGTGTTTTTTAGGTCAACCGTGTTAAACTTCAGTGCAGCCAGTCGCGCTCCGTTTGGGTCGTTGAAGAGAAGTACCGGGGGAATCTCCTGGTGAAGCGTGTAGGCATGGAAATCTTTAACGACGCCCACAATGGTGGTTCCCCGGCCAAACGTGGTTACCTGCTTTCCGATTGCTTCCTCCGGATTGGCGATGTTCATCAGTCGCAGTACTTTTTCGTTGACGATAATGCCGGTCTCCAGGTTGTCTGTTTCCGACAGGTTTTTCCCGGCCAGCAACGTGAGCCCGTAGGTATTGATGTATTCCGGATCAGCGGGGCGCATCACGATTGGAATGTCGTCGGCTCCGGAGCCGGGAAAATTAAACACACCCCGCCAGTTTCCGTCGCTCGATGGATTATTCAGGCAATAGCTTACCCGTTGTACACCCGGAACTTCGAGAAGCTGATTTCTCAGCGATTGGCGCTGCCCGACGTTACTTTCTGGCATCGCAAGTGTTACAATGGCTTCCTTGTCAAACCCAAGTGGCTGTGATCTGAATAATTCCAGTTGTTTAGCCACTACAAAAGTTCCGATAACCAACACCTGCGAAACAACAAACTGGAAGATGATTAGTCCCCTCCGCATTCCAATATTTCCGGAGGACCGGCTGCCCGATACCTTGCCTTTGAGTGCAGAAATTGGGTTGAAACCAGTGAGTACCAGCGAAGGATACAAGCCGGCCAGTACACTTACAAAAACCAGCAGGCCCACGAGGAATACCGGCAAAAGCTGATCGGCAAACCAGTGCGATTCGATGCGCATATCCAGCAGTTTCAGGATAGTTGGAAAGAAAATGAAGGCGGCGACTAACGCAGCGACAATGGCAGTCAAGACGATTAGAACCGTTTCGCTCATGAAATTGCGGATCAGCTGGGTTTTATCGGCCCCAAGTACTTTTCTGACACCGACTTCCTTCGATCGTTTGACCGACTGGGCTGTGGCCAGATTAATGAAGTTGATGCAGGCAGTTACCAGCAGCAAGATACCAATCAACGAAAGAACGAGAATCGTACTTCTGGTGACTGTTCGGTTATTCCAGTTCCCGTACTGATCATTAAAGTGAATGTCGTTTAGTGGCTGAAGTTTCATCGCCCTTTTGGTTGCCTCGTCGGCCGACATGTGCTTTTTTTGGAAACCGGGAAACTGCGCATTTACTTTTTCAGCGTCAACGCCTTGTTTTAGCAGCACATAATGATTCACTGACCAGTTCAGGGTTATCCAGTCTGTCATTTCCCGTCGGTCCGACGGTTTAAGCGTTGAGAGGGATAAAAGGATTTTAAACGGGAAGTCGGTGTTCTCCGGAAAGTCCCGGGTGACGCCGGCTACGGTGAAGTCTGCGGCGTTATTTAGTCTGACGACTTTCCCAAGGGACAGGCTCAGATCATCGGATTTTTTGAGGGAAAAATAGCGGCGAGCTACCGACTCGGTCAGTACTACCGAATTGGGTGCAGTCAGCGATTGCTCCGGACTGCCAACCAGCCAGCCGAAATCAAAAATGTCGAAGAAAGCAGGTGATAAATATGCAATGCCGGTTTCTTTATAAATTTGATTACTGGCTTTGACTATCCCTTCATTCTCGAAATAAACCGTTGAAAGCGCTTCTACTTCAGGGAATTCGTCCTTAACCGCTGCTCCAACCGGATACGATGCCGATTGAACATAGTCGGTAGTTCCCAGAAACATATCGGTGGTAATCCGGTAAATCCGGTCGCTTTTCTTATGAAATGTGTCGAAGCTTAACTCGTACCTGATTACCAGAAAAATGAATAGGCAAGAGGTCACACCCAAGGTCAATCCCAATAAATTCAGGATTGAATGTGTTTTGTTTTTTTGGAGGCTTCGATACGCGGTAATGAAATTCCCTTGTGACATAATTTGATTTTTTAAAATAACATTTTTTCGCCCATTTGTCTTTTTACCTCTTCGGTAATAATTTGACCGTCGAACAGGTTAACAACGCGGTGAGCAAATTCGGAGTCGTGCAACGAGTGAGTTACCATCACGATGGTTGTGCCTTCGCGGTTGAGTTCGGTGAGCAGGTTCATCACCTCGAGTCCATTTTTCGAATCGAGGTTTCCGGTAGGCTCATCAGCGAGAATCAGTTTTGGGTTTGCAACCACGGCGCGGGCAATGGCTACGCGCTGCTGCTGTCCTCCGGAAAGTTGCTGCGGAAAATGTTTTTTTCGGTGACTGATCTGCATTCGTTCCAGGACGCTCTCGACCATTTGTTTGCGCTCCGAAGCTTTCAGCTTGAGGTAAATCAGCGGAAGCTCGACGTTTTCGTAAACGTTTAACTCGTCGATTAGGTTAAAACTCTGGAATACGAAGCCGATGTTTCCTTTTCGCAGCAAAGTGCGGTTGCGTTCTTTGAAATTGCCTACTTCCTGCCCGTCGAAGTAATATTCTCCGGCAGACGGATTGTCGAGCAACCCAATGATGTTCAGCAAGGTGGACTTGCCGCAGCCCGAAGGCCCCATGATGGCTACAAATTCGCCCTTCTGAATGTGAAGGTTTACGTTGTTCAGCGCACTGGTTTCAATTTCTTCTGTGCGGAATACTTTGTTAAGGTTTACTGTTCGTATCATAAAATGAGCCCCCTATAAAAGCCCCCTCTGACTCCCCGAAGGGATTGAATTGGAGCATTGTTCTAAGTTTATTTTGTGTTTTAAATTTATTTCTTCAGTTAATTTTATTAGGTTACAGTCGCCCTTTCTTATGCCTCTCCTTTGGGGAGGTTAGGAAGGGCTTCTTTCTCCTACTTCAACACAATCCGGTCATTCGTCCCAAACATCTCGTAGCCCGAAGTGATGACTTTTTCGCCCGGATTCAGACCTTCCAGCACTTCGTAGTATTGCGGATTTTGTTTCCCGATTTTGATGTTGCGTTTGGTGGCTTCGGAGCCATCCTCACTAACAACAAACACCCATTGACCGCCGGTGCTCTGGAAGAATCCACCGCGGGGCAGCAATACTGCTTTCGACGATTCGCCCAGTTCCAACTTGATGTGATAGGTTTGTCCGGTGCGAATATTGTCGGGTGTCGTTTCGTCAAAAATCAAATCAATCTCGAATTGGCCATTGCGCACGTCCGGATACACTTTCTTCACTTTCAGGTTAAAATTGGTTCCATTGCGGTCGAGCGTAGCCGGTAGTCCGCGCACCACGCGATCGATGTAGTGTTCGTCGATCAATGCTTTAATTTTGAAGTTGTCCAGAATATTGATCTGGCCAATCCGTTGTCCTTTGCTGATTGATTCGCCGATTTCGGCATCAAGTAAACCAAGCTGCCCGTCAACCGGCGCTTTTACATTCAGGTCTTCGCGGCGCTGCTGAACCACTTTCAGGTTAAGCTGCATGTTGCCAAGACTTTGATCCATCTGTATTTTTTGATTCTCGCGGAAGATCGAATCCTGAACAAGTTTCAGGTATATAAGGTCCCTGTTTTTCTTCGATTTGAGATAGTCTTCTTCAGCCTTCAAAAAATCTTCTTTGGCAATTAAACCGTCGTTATACAAAGTTTTCTGCTGTTCGTAATTTCTCGATAACCGCACGAGTTCATAATCAATTGTGAGCAACTGCTGCTTATTCTGAATTTTCTGTTGCTCCATCTGAATCTGGGTATTACGCAGCTCGTTGGTTTGGTATGCCATGCTCGATTCGCTGTTCATAATACTCAGATTGAGATCGTTATTCCTCAATTTCAGGATAATATCGCCTTTCTTAACCATCTCACCTTCTTCAATCAGCTTTTCCTCCACCTTTCCACCTTCTTCGGCATCAAGAAAAATAGTTGTGATGGGTTCCACATTGCCGATAACGGTAATGTAATCGTTAAACAATCCTTCTTCAACAGTGCTGACGGTCAGCTTATCCTTTTCGGTCCGGAAAGTAGAGCCGGCCTCTGAAAAAACAACTTTGTACAAAAGAAAGCCAAACACAAGCGCTCCGGCAACCCACCAGAGATGTTTGAGCTTCAGCCCCTTCTTCTTTTCTATTACTTTATCCATTCCCATGACAAATGATATTACAGGTTAAAAGTTTCTGTTTCTATATTTATTTCTGTTTTCTGAACACTGTTCAATTGTTTTCCGGTTGTTCCCAAAAGCGCTTTCCACGGTAGAAATCCATGATGCGGGTTTTCATAGCAAAAGTAAGTTTCGAATGAAGCACCTGGCTCGTTGTTTCTGCCAGCCGGTTTTTCACAATATCAAACTCTACGACATTAATTAACCCCTGATCAAACTTTTTCTGAGAAGCTTCAAACGCCAGCTTGTCTGACTCCAGTTGTTTCTGCGACTGCTGAAGTTCTTTCCACGAAGCGTTCAACTCGTTGTAATTCTGCTCCATTTCGTAAACCAGCGTTTGCTTTGTCAGTTCGAGTTTTGTTTGCGCCTGTTCCATCGCCAGCTTCGACTGCCGCACCTGTGTTCTCACAGAATTTTTGCTGAAAATCGGGATGTTCAGGCTCGCTCCAAGAAACTGGCTCTGGTTGTTTTTCATCTGCGTATTGAAAGAAATCGTGCGGTAAAGCGAATCCTTATTGGTTTCGTAGTAACCCGTGTTATAAGATGCCTGAAGCTGAACCGACGGATAATAAGAAGCTTTGCGAATACTAACACTTTTCTCAGCGGCTTTCAACTCATTCTCGAACATGCTCAGGTATGGCGACCATTGGCTGTATGACTGAAACAGCTCGGGCAAGTTGGCCGAAAGGCTGCTTTCCTCTGCGGGTTGCTCCGTTTCGGCAACCACTTCAATTTTCTGGTCGGATGGCAAATTCATTGCTTTCTTCAATTTGATCCATGCCGCATCCAGGTTGTTACTGGTCTGAAGCACGGCCAGTTCGTCCTTCTCCAGGTTGGCTTTTACCTCAAGCAAATCGGTGCTGGCTTTCAATCCGGTATTAACGAGAACGTCCATCTTTTTCATATTCATTCCCGAAATTTCCTTCTGTCCTTCGGCAATCTTCAGCATTTCCTGCTGGTACACTACCGTATAAAAAGCATCCATCACCGCAAATGCAAGGTCGTCAGTAGCATTTTCGCGGCTGTCGCTTGCTGCTTCCTTCCTGAATTTCTGATATCTGATCAGGTTTTGCATCATGAAACCTTTGAAAACATCCATAGAAGCGCCCACATAATAAGAGTTGTTAAAGAACGACGTATTGATGATTCCGTTGGTATTTGGGTCAACCGATCGGCCATAGTTTTTTCCGGCATCCACACCAGCGCTGATGCCCGGCAGCAAGTTAAATTTTGATTGCTGGTAATCCAGCCTGGTTATTTCTTCGTTCAAACGCGCATCACGCAGCGAGAGGTTATTCTTCAGGGCATACGAAATACAGTCGTTGAGTGTCCATTTTTCCTGAGCGTTCAGTTGAACGCCCGGAAAAAGGATCATAAGGAGAAATACTATACTAATAATTGTTTTCATGTAAATCAATTCGGTTTTATCATTTCGGTTTTGTATCATGCCAGAATGATGCCAAAACAATAAGAAACTAAAAAACAAACACATACAACAGCATCAGCATGTTATAAGTAAAAATAATTTACAATAGATTGTCAAATATTTTTACAATCTATTGATTTTCGAAAAACGGTCAGGTAATTTTAAAAGAAAAAACTATGGCCAAGGGAAACATCCTGATCGTAGACGATAACAAAAGCATTTTGAGCGCGCTCGAAATTCTGTTATCTCCCGAATTTCAAACCATTACAACACTTTCAGATCCCAACCAGATTCCCACAGAGCTGCGCCGCAACGACTACAACCTTGCGTTGCTCGATATGAATTTCAAAGCGGGGATCAACACCGGAAATGAAGGCATCTACTGGCTAGGGCGAATCAAAGAAACCAACCCCGAAATCTCGGTAGTGATGATCACTGCATATGGCGATGTGGAACTGACTGTAAAAGCGTTGAAAGCCGGAGCAACCGACTTTGTCCTGAAACCGTGGGATAACACAAAACTAATGGCCACCTTAAAATCGGCGCTTCAGCTTAACCTTTCGAAAAAAGAGGTGGTACAGTTAAAAGAAAAGGAGAAAAGCCTGAAAAGCGAAATTAACCGCGACCAGAAATTCCTCATCGGTTCGTCGCCCCAACTCATGCAGGTACTCAACCTGGTGCGCAAAGTGGCCAAAACCGATGCCAACGTGTTGATCACGGGCGAAAACGGAACCGGAAAAGAACTGATTGCTCAGGAAATCCACCGGCTGTCGGGACG
>JAEWME010000126.1 GCA_023393265.1 Bacteroidota bacterium
TCGACACCAAGTTGCTGAACGTCGATTTTCAGGTGCGGCGCCGCCTGGGCTCCGTCAACAAAAACCGGCACGCCCCATTTGTGCGCCATTTGTGTGATTTGTTCTATCGGATTGATGGTGCCAAGCACATTCGACACGTGCGCCACTGCAATCAGCTTAGTCCGTGAGTTGATCAGCGTTTCGAGCTTCTCAATCATTAGGCGGCCTTCGTCGTCAATGGGCAGCATCACAATTTTAGCGCCTTTTCGTCCGGCGGCCAGTTGCCACGGCACAATGTTGGAGTGGTGCTCCATCTCCGAAACAATTATTTCGTCGCCTTTAGTTAAAAATGCTTCGCCAAACGAGCTGGCCACCAGGTTGACACTTTCGGTGGTTCCCTTCGTGAAAATTATTTGCTCACGCGTTTCAGCATTCAGCAGTTTTCGTGCTTTTTCTCGGGTTTCTTCGTAAGCCGCAGTAGCTTTGTCTGCCAAAAAATGGGCAGCCCGGTGAATATTCCCGTAATATTCGGTATAGGTTTTAGTCAGGGCCTCAATCACCTGAACCGGGCGTTGTGTGGTAGCCGCGTTGTCAAAATAAATCAACGGCTTGTTGTATATTTTTTGCTGAAGAATCGGAAAATCTTCGCGAATGCTCTTAACGTCGAAACTCATATCCGGTATTTTTTTAAGGCAAACGATTTCTTTCTGAAAGGGTTTACCGTTTGGCCTCAAAGATAGCAGTTTTACGAGTCGGTTTTAGATGATTGTTCTTTAACGAATGGTAACTTTTTTAGGCTAATCCGGAGCGACTAGCTGATTAATGGCTATTTTTATCGTTCATAAAAACAATAAAGGTCAAAAAAATATGAGGGGTATCTTATTTTTTGCAGGAATCCTGGCCGCAGGTGGCTTGATGGCGCAGGGTATTTCCAAAACCGATGCGGAGAAAATACGCTCGGGCTTTAAGCTCGACAGTTACACAAAAGCCATGCAAAACGCATTGTCATCAACCGATATTAATCAACTGGCATGGAACCGGGAAAATGTTGGAACTACCGACCAGTTTTTCACTTACCGGGTTGATGTTTCAGGAATTACTGATCAGAAAAAGTCGGGCCGTTGCTGGATGTTTTCGTCGCTCAACCTGTTTCGCCCTTTGGTGATGAAGCAGTTTAACCTGGCCGAGTTCGAATTTTCAGAAAGCTATCTGTACTTCTGGGATCTGCTCGAAAAGTCGAACCTGTTCCTGAACAACATGGAAAAATCAGCCGCTTTGCCAATCGAAAACGAGAAGGTGCGCTGGTATTTGCGTTCTCCTGTCGACGATGGCGGACAATGGATTAACTTTGTGAACCTTGCAAAAAAATACGGGCTTGTTCCAAAAGAAGCAATGGGCGAAACCAATTCGAGCGAGAACACCAGCTTACTGACTAAGTTTATCAATACCAAGCTGCGCGAAGATGCACTCGAAATACGCGATTTGAAAAATAGTAAGGCAGATCAGAAAAAAATTGACGCCCGAAAAATAGAAATGCTTTCCGAAGTTTACCGCATGTTGGCGCTCAATTTGGGCGAGCCGCCAGCCGAATTTCAGTGGCGGTTCAAAACTAAAGACAAAGCGGTGAGCGAGGCAAAAACCTACACGCCGCAAAGTTTCATGTCCGAAATATTTGGTGATATCAATCTCGACGATTACGTGATGATTATGAACGACCCTTCGCGTCCATTCTGGAAACACTACGAGGTTGAAAATTACCGCAATACTGAGGAAGGTACCAACTGGCACTATGTGAACCTGCCCAATGATGTGATCAAAGAGTTTTGCGTCGCGTCGATTAAGAACAACGAAGCGCTGTATGCCTCATGCGATGTGGGCAAACAGTTGCGCCGCGATGTGGGCATCCTCGATGTTGATAATTTCGACTACGAATCGGTTTATGGAGTTAAATTTGGAATGAACAAAGCACAGCGCATTCAAACCGGAGAGAGCGGGTCGAGCCACGGCATGGCGCTCGTTGCAGTGGATGTTGATGCCCAGCAAAAACCGGTGAAGTGGCAGTTCGAAAACAGTTGGGGACCAACAGCAGGCGAGAAAGGCTATCTTACTTTCACCGATGCGTGGTTCAACGAATACATGTTCCGTTTTGTTGTCAATAAAAAATACTTAACCAGCAAAGTGCTGGAAATCTACAGCCAGAAACCGGAAATGCTCCCGCCGTGGGATCCGATGTTCTAGCATGTATCTTTGCCTGATCCGGAGATCTTTCGGGCGCTCCGGATCAGTTTTCCACCAACCCCAATTCACACTTTATGAAATCAATCCGAATTCTGAAGAATCTGTTCCTCGCAGCGGTGGTCGTCGTGATCATTGTTCAGTTGTGGGGAGCTAAGATTTCTCATTTTACAGAAATTGAAAGTACCATCCTGATTATTGCGGCCATCCTTTTTTTACTGGATGCCTTTTATTCAAAAAAGCGTTAAAGGCCAACTGCTTTGCTGGTTTTTAGAGTCTGAATTTTTATGATGCGATGGTGTTTTTTTCGAAATAAAATTAATGCCGGACTTAAAGACGGCATACCAAGGTGTTTGCTCGAATGAATTCTATTGTTAGTAAAAATATGACATACGCCAGAAATGGAAAAACCATTCTGGACGAAATTACTTTTTCACTGCCCGAGGGTTCGTCGCTGGCCATTACCGGCCCGTCGGGTTGCGGCAAAACTACACTGGGGCGGTTGATTAGCGGACTTCTGAAACCTTTTTCCGGCGAAATATTGGTCGATGGCAAAAAGCTGGTGCTGATGATCGATCAGCAGGAGAATTTTTTGGCTGCTTCGCACATGCACTCTGGCTACCTCGGCCAGCGGTACGAAAATCTTGGTCTCGACGATGTTCCGACGGTTGCCGAATACCTCCTGCGTTTTCGCGATCGGGATGGTGCTGGCGTAACACCCGAAGCCGTAGCCGATAGCCTGACTAAAGTAGAAAGCGCCTCGCTGGCCGAAAAAAAGGTAATGATGCTGAGCAATGGCGAACGAAAGCGGGTGCAGATTGCTTCGGCTTTACTCCGGAATCCGGATGTGCTGGTTTTCGACCAGCCGTTTGTGGGGCTCGACACTATTTCCCGCAGCAGGCTGACAGAACTGCTGCTCCAGATGCACCATTCGGGAAAAACAGTTGTCGTGTTGTGCAGCACGGCGCATATTCCTGAAAAAATCGATTTTGTGCTGGAACTGAAGAAGGGCAAAGTTTCGAAATTTTCCCGGGCTCAGGAATACTTTCCGGAGGAAATTCAGGAGCATTTGGTGCAGGTAGGAAGTCATTTTAAGGAAGAACTGAAAACGGTGCAGGACGATTTGTATGAGTTTGCCGTCAGGATGAATAAAGTGAATGTCGTTTTTGGCGACCACGTTGTTCTGAAAGATATTGACTGGACGGTGCGCAAAGGAGAACGCTGGGCGCTGATGGGGCCGAACGGCGCCGGAAAAACGACACTGCTCAGCCTCATAACTGCCGATAATCCACAAGGTTACTCCAATGAACTTTACCTTTTCGACCGCAAGCGGGGTAGTGGCGAGAGCATCTGGGACATCAAAAAACGAATCGGCATCGTTTCTCCCGAACTTCACATGTATTTCCTGAAGGGGAACGGTATTTTTAATTCGATTCCCGGGCTCGAAACGCCGGTGGAGTTTGAAGGGAAGTCAATTCTTTGTCCGGATGTGGTTGCGTCGGGCTTTCGCGACCTGATTGGTTTAGCCGACAGAAATTCGGGATATAACCATAAAATCGCGGTTAAATGGTTGTCGGTGCTTGGGCTGGGACACCTCCAGAAGAGCGGGTTTCACGAGGCGTCGCTTAGCGAACAGCGGTTGCTTTTGCTGGCCCGTGCGCTGGTGAAATTTCCATCGTTGCTCATTCTCGACGAACCATGTCAGGGGCTAGATCCCGCACAGACAAACCTATTTACCCGAATGATCGATCATTTATGCGAACAGTTGGGTACCACGCTTATTTACGTAACGCATTATCCCGAAGAGATTCCGGCTGGCGTGCAGTTTCTACTTCGGCTCGAATCGGGTAGCGTGAAAAGTTGTGGTCCGTTTGATCGGAGTTTACTGAATTGATTGAGAAAATCGCTGAAGAATTACATCATTTGGGTGGAAAACTGTTGTTACATTTGCTGAAGATCAATAAAACTATTCGTATGCAAAACTTTTTTGTCAAATCACATGGCCTCGGGAATGACTATTTTGTGCTGAACGGGGAAGAACTTTCGTTCCAGTTGAATGAAAAAAACATCCAGTTGTTGTGCGATGTGCATTATGGCATTGGTTCCGACGGAATTCTGCTGAAGGTGCCTTCAGCAAAAGCCGACTTCGGGCTGAAAATATACAATCCGGATGGCTCGGAAGCTGAAAAAAGCGGCAACGGACTGCGCATTTTTGCCAAATATCTGTTTGATTTTGGCCATACGTCCGGCAAAAAATTTACCATCGAAACATTAGGCGGCGTGGTGACCGCCGAGGTGACCGGCGAAACACGCGGAACAGCAAACACCATCAAGGTCGATATGGGGAAGGCTATTTTCAGTTCTCCCCAGGTTCCGGTTATTTGCGACGAGCCGGAATGTTTTGATCATCCGCTCAACATCGTTGACGAAGCTTACCTGATCAACTGTGTGTCGGTCGGCAACCCGCATTGCGTCGTTTTGCGCGACAAACTCATTCAGGCCGAAATCCTGAAACATGGTTCTGAAATCGAAAACCACCCGCTTTTCCCCAACCGGATCAACGTTCAGTTCGCCAAAGTGATTTCGCGAAACGAGGTTGAAATCCTGATTTGGGAACGCGGCGCCGGATACACCCTGGCCTCCGGAAGTTCGTCGTGTGCCGTGGCTGCCGTGATGGTGAAAAAGGGCCTGACAGATCGTAGCCTGACAGTAAAAATGCCCGGCGGAAATCTGAAAATCGACATCGACGAAGACTGGAATATCCGGATGGAAGGCGAAGTCCGCGAAATTGCTTCAGGATATTTAAGTGATGAATTGCTTTCAGATATGCTGGATTTATAAAAAACTGTAAATTTGTAGCCTCGATAAATTATAAATTGAAATGACAACAAAAAAACTACCGTTCTCTAAACAACAGTTGGACAAGATATTGGAGAAATATCCGACTCCTTTTCATCTCTACGACGAAAGAGGAATCAAAGAGAACGCGCGCCGGTTTATCCGAAGTTTTTCGTGGAACCCTGGTTTTAAGGAATTTTACGCCATCAAATCGGCGCCGAATCCCTACCTGATGAAAATTATGCAGCTGGAAGGCTACGGCATCGACTGCAGTTCGTACGCCGAACTGGTGCTGGCCGAAAAACTGGGTATGAAAGGCGACGATATCATGTTCACCTCGAACGACACACCAGCCTACGAATATAAAAAAGCCATCGAACTGGGCGCCATCATCAACCTTGACGATATTTCGCACATCGAATACCTGGAGAAAAATGTCGGGCTGCCATCGTTGGTTTGCTTCCGCTACAATCCTGGTTCGCTGAAAGAAGGAAACGCCATCATCGGCCATCCGGAGGAAGCCAAATACGGTTTCACCCGCGATCAGCTCTTCGAAGGTTACCAAATCCTGAAAGACAAAGGCATCACACGTTTTGGCTTGCACACCATGGTGGCGTCGAACGAACTGGACGCCTCATATTTCGTTGAAACTGCGCAAATTTTGTTCGACCTGATCGTTGAAATCAAACAGCGCGTTGGCATCGACATCGAGTTTGCCAACCTCGGCGGCGGCATCGGAATCCCCTACCGACCGACCGATCAGCCGGTTGACATCGACTTTATGAGCGACGGCATCCGCAAACTCTACCAGGAAAAAATTGTAGGCAACGGGCTGGCACCACTCCGCATTTATTTCGAATCGGGCCGCGCCATGACCGGACCTTTTGGTTTTCTGGTGTCGCAGGTGCTGCACATCAAACGCACTTACAAACAATACGCAGGACTCGACTCGTGCATGGCCAACCTGATGCGTCCGGCACTTTACGGCTCTTATCACCACATTACCGTGATGGGTAAAGAGTACGAACCACTCAGTGAGGTTTACGACGTAACAGGCTCGCTTTGCGAGAATAACGACAAGTTTGCCATCAACCGGCATTTGCCCAAAATGGAACCGGGCGATGTGATCGTTATTCACGACACCGGCGCACATGGTCACGCGATGGGTTTTAACTACAATGGGAAACTGCGTTCGGCCGAGTTGCTTCTCCGCGAGAATGGTGAAGTTGTTAAGATTCGCCGCGCCGAAACCATCGACGACTATTTTGCGACGCTGGATTTTGGTGGCTTGAAGGATTTTAACGTTTAAACAATCAAAATACTTGATTATGAAAAGGATGCTGAATTTTATTTTGGCATCCTTTTTCTTGTTTTAAAATGTAAATTTAAGCACGCAAACACGGAATAAACAATGAAAATCGGGTACGACGCCAAACGCGCTTTCAACAATGCTGCCGGGCTGGGAAATTTCAGCCGGAACACCATTCGTGCGTTAAGCCGACAATTCCCGAATAATCAATATTTCCTGTTTCATCCAGGGACCCGAAGATCGCTTTTTTCGATGCCTGAAAATGCGGTGGTCGTGAAGCCTGAAACATTCTGGGGAAAAACCATGCGAAATATTTGGCGAAGTTTTTACATTGCCAAACTGGTAAAAAGGCATAAACTCGATATTTACCACGGACTGAGCCACGAGTTGCCATTCGGTATTCACCGCACCGGGGTGCCTTCTGTTGTGACCATTCACGACCTGATTTATCTGCGTTTTCCGCAATATTACCAGAAAATAGATCGGAGTATTTACAACCGGAAATTTCGGTATTCCTGCAAGTTTGCGACGCGCATTCATGCCATTTCTGAACAAACCAAACAGGACTTGATGAGTTATTTTTTTGTTCCTGAAGAGAAAATCAAGGTTGTTTACCAGTCGATCAACCCTGTTTTTTTTGAGCGGGTAACAGAGAATCAAAAAAAGGAAGTCAGGAAAAAATTTCAGCTTCCGCCCAGGTTTGTATTAACTGTGGGAACCGTTGAACCCCGCAAGAATATTCTTGGTCTTCTTGAAGGCATGATTCAGTCGCAAACATACGTTCCGCTGGTTGTTGTCGGTAAACTAACTGATTTTCAACAGAAAGTACAGAAGTTTATAGAAGCAGATATGAACAGGCTCGATGTTTTGTTCCTGAGCGACGTGACTGACGACGAGTTGGCCACCATTTACCAGATGGCTGATGTGATGGTTTATCCATCGTTTTTCGAGGGATTTGGGTTACCGGTGGCCGAAGCCCAGG
>JAEWME010000130.1 GCA_023393265.1 Bacteroidota bacterium
AAGGTGTCCGGTCAATCGGGCACCTTTTGTTTTTTGTTAAAATTGCCAAAACATTGTCGGGGATAGTTGATTCGGCTATCTTTGTTTCTCCTGAAAATATTAACAGACACTTCGATGGAATTAAAAAACTACACTTATCTGCTCATCCTCATTGCAACCATTGCTGTCCCGCTGGCGCTCAGCTTCGAAAGCAAAATTCAGTATTATAAAAAGCTGAAATATTTGCTCCCGGCAATCGTCATCACGGCCGCCGTTTTCATTATGTGGGACATCAGTTTTACCAAATCAAAAATTTGGGGTTTCAATCCTGACTTTTTAATCGGGATAGATCTGGCACATCTTCCAATTGAAGAATGGCTTTTCTTTTTTGTTATTTCGTATTCCTGTGTGTTTATTTACGAAGTTTTGAAGTTCTACCTCAAGAAATACGAATATGCCAACCCGTTTCTTGCAGTCAGTCTTGTTCTTATCGTTGCCTTCGGCCTAATTGCCTACTTCTTCCGTTACCAGGGCTATACATTCCTCACTTTCTTATTCTCGTGTATTTACCTGACCTACACGGTCTTCAGAAATAAATTTAAGCCTCATATAACCAAATTCTATCTGACCTATTTTGTTGCACTCGTGCCGTTTACAATTGTCAACGGATTGCTAACCGGACTTCCTGTTGTAGAATACAACAATCAGTTCATCACAAACGTCAGATTGTTTACCATACCAGTTGAAGATTTTTCGTACTTTTTCCTGATGTTCCTGATGGTGACAACAATTTATGAAAACCTGAAAGAAGCCAGGTATTTTTAAACGATTCTGTAAAAGCAAAAAATGGTGAACAAAATACCAGCAGAATGATTCTTATTGAAATCAGTTGCAATTTTGGCCTGTGAAAAAACTAAGGATTGAGATACCAGTCACTATTTTGTCCATCTGCATTGCAGTTGCGGTAATCATTGCGGGATATTTCGCTTACCAAAGCATGTCCGGAATTGTTGAGACCATCCACAAGGAAGCCAGGCCCGACCTGAAACTACTGCTTATCAAAGATATTTCATCAGACCTGAATGAAGTAGAAAACACCATCCGGCTGTACAGCCTTTCAGGAGATGTGTCCCTGTTAAAATCGTTCAAACAGCTCAACAACGAAATCGGTGAAAAACTGGAGCAACTCCAAAGTTATGCCGATGTGGGATCGCAAGAGAAACAGATGCTCGATTCGATCGGAGTGCTGGCAACCCGAAAACTCCTGATATGGGAAGAAATACGCAAACTTCACCAGACACGCGAAACACCAAAACAGACCTTCACCAAGCTCTACTCTAAGATAGACACTGTAATTGTTGAAACCGATACGATCAAGGTAAAACCTGAAGAAAAGAAGAGCTTCTTCAAACGCCTTTTCGCTAAAAAGGACACAACCAAGCGGTCAATTATTGTAGACAATACAAAAGAAAAAGAAGCAATAAAAGCAGAGATTGAAGACATTGAACAAACCATTAGTTCTCAAACGCAAAAACTTCAGGCAAAAGACAAGATTTTACTGGAGAAAAACATTGCTGTAACCGAAACGCTCTACGAACTAATTGCTAAAATAGAAATTGCCGAGCAGAAACACCTGGAAGAGAAAACTGCCGAGGCTGATGCTATGGCTGGGAAAACCTACCAGCGAATGGCTGTTTTCATCATCGCAGCAGTAATTCTCCTGATCATTGTTTTAATACTTTTTTTCCGAAACCTGCAACAAAACCGGGCTTACCAGCAAGTACTGCGAAAGGCAAAAGCCGAAGCCGAAAGCCTGGCAAAAGCCAAGGAAACATTTGTGGCAACAGTGAGCCACGAAATGCGCACGCCAGTGAATGCCATCTTTGGCCTCACCGAACAACTGCTCAGGAAAGGCCAGCCGGAAGAAATAAGAACAGACCTTACCATCGTTCAGAAATCAGCAGAGCATTTGCTTGCGCTGGTGAACGACACGCTCGACTTTTCAAAAATTGAATCGCAGAAAATGAAACTGGATCAGGTGGATTTCCGGCTTCGCGATTTGGTTCGCGAAATAGAAGTGATGGTTTCAGAGCAGGCAAAGAAGAAAAACATTGAACTTCAACTGACCAATAACACAGAGCCTGACCTCACACTGAATGGTGATCCGATCCGACTGAAACAAATCATCATCAACCTGGCTACAAATGCCATCAAGTTCACAGCACAAGGCAAAGTGGAGGTGTCATTTGTTGATGAATATACTCCGGATGGCAATATTATGCTGAAAATAAAAGTCACCGACACGGGAGTGGGCATTCCTGCTGATAAACTGCCTTACATCTTCGACGAATTTGTTCAGGTGGGAACCGATCTCACACAAAAACAGCGAGGTGCAGGACTTGGTCTTGCCATCGTAAAAAAGCTCGTTTCACTGCATTCAGGAAAGATTGATGTTCAGAGCATCTTCGGAAAAGGAACCCAGTTTGCACTCGAAATACCGTATAAAAAAGGCATTATACAAACAACCAGCGAACCAGCTGAGCTCGTTATTCCGGAATGGTTCAGCAGCCTGAAGTTTCTTGTAGTCGACGACGAAGAGTTCAATCTGTACCTGATGCGAAACATCCTGAAAAAGTGGGGTATCACTACTGTTGAAGCCGGAAACGGGCTGGAAGCGGTGGAGCAGTCAACAAAAGAAAACTTTGACCTGATTTTGATCGACATCAGGATGCCGGTTATGGATGGCTATGAAGCATCCCGGAAAATACTTCAAGGGCAGACAAATGCAAAAATAGTGGCGCTGACAGCCACCACCCGACCCGAAGATGTTGAAAAAATCAAAGCAGCCGGAATTCACGATTATCTACCAAAACCATTTCTGGAGCAATCGCTTTTCGACGTAGTTTTAAAACTCGTTCCTGAAAAGCAAAAGGCAGAGTCACTTTCAATATCAGGAGAAACAGATGTCGATTTCAAAGAACTGGAACGGCTATCGGGTGGAGATGCAGCCTTTATGAAGGAAATGCTGAGCATTTTCGTTCGTTCGGCTGAGGAAGCAAGCGAAAAATTCGGGCAATATTTCGATCAGGAAAACCGGAAACAAATTGCTGAAACAGCGCATAAACTGGCAGCTCCCGCCAAACACATCATGGCGACCAAACTATACGAAATGTTGAAAGTGCTCGAAAAAGAAGCCGAACCAGCCAGCCATGAGTTCGTCAAAAAAATTATTCAGGAGACAAAACTCGAAATCGAAAAGGTTGTTTTGTTGATCAAAGAAAAACTGGATTGAAATTTTTCTCAAAATGAGAATGCGCCGGGTAGATGCCGGAAAAAACTTGCTAACTTTCGGTTTCGTTCGACTACTTCGGGCACCAAAAATTACAACATGACTGAAAAACCGTTTAAAATATTTGTGGTTGAAGATGACGAGTGGTACAACAGGTTGTTGGTACACACGCTTTCGCTCAATCCCGATTATGAAATACAATCGTTTACAACTGGAAAGGACTGCCTGGCCAACCTGCATCAGCAACCCGACGTGATTACGCTCGACTACCGCCTTCCGGATATGAAAGGGCTGGAAGTGCTGAAGCAAATCAAAGCAATAAACGACGACATCCAAATTATCCTGATTTCGGAGCAGGACGACATTGAGGTAGTCGTTACCCTGCTGCAGAGTGGCGCTTTTGATTACATCGTGAAATCGAAGGACATACGAGAACGCTTGCTGAACACTGTAAACAACATCAGGCAGGGAAGCGCGCTCAAAAAAGAAATTGTCACCCTTCGGCAGGAAGTAAAAAAGAAGTATACCGATCAGAATGCTATTATTGGCAACAGTCCGGCCACACAGCGGGTCGACGAACTGATAGAAAAAGCGGTGAGAACAAATATCACTGTTACTGTGACAGGCGAGACAGGCACTGGCAAAGAGCTGGTTGCCAAAGCCATTCACTACCGGTCGAACAGGGCAAAACAACCTTTTGTGCCAGTGAATGTCGCCGCTATTCCAAAAGATTTGGTTGAAAGCGAATTGTTCGGGCATGAAAAAGGCTCGTTTACCGGTGCCACTTTCCGCCGCATCGGAAAATTTGAAGAAGCCAATGGTGGCACATTGTTTCTCGACGAGATAGCTGAAATGGAATTTTCGCTTCAGGCTAAATTGCTGCGTGCGCTACAGGAAAGGGAAATTAACCGCATTGGCAGCAATTCGCCGGTTAAAATAGATTGCCGCATCATTGTGGCTACCAACCGCGACCTGATTGAAGAAGTGAAAAACAGGAACTTCAGACAGGATTTGTACTTCAGGCTTTACGGCCTGCCGATTGAGCTTCCGCCGTTACGCGAACGGGAGAACGACGTGATTGTACTGGCCAAATACTTTATCGACATGTTTTGCCGCGAAAACAACATGCCTGCCAAAAAGCTGACGCCGGGCGCATCAGGCAAACTGCTGGCATATCCTTTTCCGGGAAATGTGCGCGAGTTGAAATCTGTGATAGAACTGGCTGTAACCCTTGCCGACGGTGATGAAATATTGGCAGAACACATATTGCCGGGTAAAGCTGACGAACTTACCGACGATTTCTTCGCCCGCGAGATGAGCTTGCGGGAATATGACCTGCGAATCGTCCGTAAATTTCTCGACCGCTATGAAAACAACATCAAACTGGTAGCCGAGAAACTCGATATTGGTGTAGCAACCATTTACCGCATGCTGAAAGAAGAAAAATAAATCTCGTTTTATTTTCATTTTCGACATTCCAGACTCTCGTTTTATCAATTTGAGAAGAATTGCCCAGTATGATATTTTGTAAATATTTCAAAAACAGATAATTACAAAACATAAATGATCTGGCACAGGCCTTGTTTTGAAGTACGGCAAATACAAAATTTCAAAAAAATCAGGACCAAAGTTTACTCACTAAATTCTCAAAGTCATGGAAAATTCGAAAAAACAACTGGGAACAATTATTGCCATTTTGCTCATTGTCGTTGCCGGCATCTTCAGTTCTGTTTACATCTATAATCAGAAGGAGAACGAAATTAGCTTATTAAAAGCAGAAAAAGCTGACATGAACAGATTGATGGTTGAAAAAGATTCGCTCATCAACGACGTTGAAGGTACATTTACCGAAATTGAAAGCAAACTCAGCTTTATTAAAGAAAAAAGAAATCAGATTTCGCTCGAAAAAGCTGAAGGCGGAAAAAGCAGAAAACAGGCAATCATCGACGATGTAAACCTAATGAACACAATGATCGAAGAAAGCAACAAGAAAATTGCTGAACTGGAATCGAAACTGAAAAAATCTGGACTGAACCTGAAATCGTATGAAAAGAGACTTCAGGCACTATCGGAAACCATTGAAAGCCAGAACACTCAAATTGCTGAGCTGAAAAAATTGGCCGAAGACAAAGACGTTAGCATAGCACAGCTTAATACGAAAGTTCAGGATTTAGACCTGGAAATGAAAAAACAGTCCGACACCATCAGCGTGAAGCAAAACATCATCACCGAACGGACAGACAAACTCAACACAGCACACTTGGCTGTAGGTACTTTTAAAGAATTAAAAGAAGAAGGTATCGTAGGACGCGAAGGCGGTGTTTTAGGACTCGGATCGAACAAAGCTATCCAGGAAAATTTCGACCCAAAATACTTCACCTCGGTCGATATTCGTAAGACAAAGACCATTCCGGTAAATGCAAAAAAAGCAGTTCTGATTTCGGAACACCCGAAAGATTCGTATAAAATGGTTGAAGAAAACGACCAGATCGCCTACCTCGAAATAGAAAATCCGGAAGAATTCTGGAGAATCTCGAAGTATGCCGTGATCGAAGTTAAATAAGGCTAGTTTTCAATTTCTCCATATAGTTGTAAACAAATAGGAACCATCAACTCAATTATTGTGTTACCTATGCTTCAGGCTGCCCGTTTTCCCTTCGGGCAGCCTTTATTTTTGCATAAATTAAATTATCCCGAGTGACTTTCCAACTTTTACAAAAGCGTTTACAGCCTGGTCGATTTGCCCGGTTGTATGAGCGGCTGACAACTGAACACGAATCCTGGCGCGTCCCTTGGGAACAACCGGATAAACAAAACCTATGACATAAATGCCTTCTTTCAGCAGTTCGTCGGCAAATTTCACAGCCAGCGGTGCATCGTAAATCATCACCGGAACGATGGCGGTATTGCCTTTCACCACGTCGAAACCTGCGGCTTCCATCTGGCTTCTGAAACGTGAAGCATTTTCCATTGTCCTTGCCGGAAGTTCAGCCGATGATGTGAGTAAATCGAGCACCTTTAGCGTAGCACCAACGGTTGCCGGGGCAAGCGTGTTGGAAAAAAGATATGGTCGAGAACGTTGACGGAGCATTTCGATGATTTCCTTGCGTCCAGAGGTGCAACCGCCGTTTCCGCCGCCCAGTGCTTTACCAAAAGTGGTTGTTATAATGTCGATCTTCCCGAGCAAACCATAATATTCAGCCGTTCCCCGCCCGGTTTTGCCAATGTATCCCGAAGCGTGCGAATCGTCAACCATTACCAGGGCTTCATATTTTTCACACAAGGCAACAATCTCTGGAAGTTTAGCGATGTCGCCGTCCATCGAGAAAACACCATCGGTTACCACCAGCCTGTATTTCGCCGATTGAGACTCCTGAAGACATCTTTCCAGTTCGTCCATATCGGCATGTTTGTAGCGGGCTCGCTGCGCTTTGCAAAGCCGCACACCATCGATAATGGAAGCATGATTCAATTCGTCAGAAATGATAATACTATCCTCGCCGAGCAACGGCTCAAATACGCCACCATTGGCATCGAAAGCAGCGCAATACAAAATGGTATCTTCGGTGCCCAGAAAAGCTGACATTTTCTCTTCCAATTCTTTATGAATTTGTTGTGTTCCGCAGATAAAACGAACCGACGACAGTCCGAATCCCCAATCATTCATTGTATCCTGAGCAGCTTTCACCACTTCAGGATGATTGGCTAGTCCCAGATAATTATTGGCACAAAAGTTCAAAACAGTCTTTCCCCCCGAAACTTCAATTTTCGAACTCTGTGACGAGGTGATGATCCGCTCGTTTTTATACAGACCCTGTTCTTTTAGTTCAGCCAGGGTTTGCCTTAAATCTTGCTTTATTTTTCCGTACATGATCTTGTATTTTATTGCACCAAATTAACTCAATCGGTCTCTTAAAAAAAGTGATAAATAACAGTCCGGACAACTGAAAACAAAATAGCTATACCTGATCAAAATATTCTGCTGCACAAAAATCAGCAGAACAAATAGTTGAAGGATAAAGTGTAGGTTTACTGGTTAGTAAACGTCCCATATTATGCTTTTTCAGGATCAAACCGAAATTAATTTTCTCTGGAATGCTAAAAAAGTTGCTTGGAAAATAGATTTTCATTTATTTTCGCCTCCGAAGTTTTAATTATTTTTTTCATATCATTGCAGTAAATTATCAACCCATGAATACAAGCAAGCCAAGAATTATTAAGGATTACGACAAACTTGACCCGGAAATTCAGGAAAGAATTAAACTTGAATATCCAAGCGGATATAGCGAAAACCTGGTTTATTTTACCAACAAGGAGGGCAAAAGAGTGAGTGCGCTTCCGTTTGAGACCGAAGACAAATATTACCTGGTGAGAATGACTGTTTACGAAGCAGAGCAACTCATTGAAGACGACGACGATTACGATAGCTCAGGCTCGCTGAAGGACAGTGCTAAAGAAGAATACGAAAGCAAATATGGCGATGAGGATATGGCTGTTAGTGAAACAGACATGAGCGAAGTGGATGATGTTGCCGATGACGATGACTACGATGATGATGACTACGGCGACGACGATGAAGGTGATGCCGGTGACGATGAAGACTAGTCTGATACTTGACTATTTTCAATCACCGTAAAAATATGAAGGAGTGGAAAGTACGAAACTTTTCGCTCCTTTTTATTTTCTACAATTCCAGCCGAAGCTGATCGCCCTGATTGGCAAACGACATCCGGTGGTATGGCGATACACCTCTTTCGCGAACTACCTTCCGGTGAAAAAGCGTGGGATAACCCTTGTTTTCAATCCAGTTGTAATGCGGATACTCCTGGTGAATCTTGTCCATAAAGTCGTCGCGGTAGGTTTTGGCGAGAACCGAAGCAGCAGCAATGGGCAGAAATTTACCGTCGCCTTTCACGATACAGGCATGTGGAATGTTGGGATATGGTTTAAAGCGGTTTCCGTCGATCAGCAAAAACTCAGGACTTAGTTTGAGCTGAGTAACTGCACGGTGCATCGCCAAAAAGGAAGCATTCAAAATGTTTATTTTATCAATTTCAAGGTTATCGACAACGCCAACTGCAAAAGCCACCGCCTGTTCTTCGATTATCGGACGAAGTGCGTATCGTTGTTTTTCGGTTAATTTCTTGGAGTCGTTTAGCAAGTCGTTTTCAAAATCCGGAGGAAGAATTACCGCAGCAGCAAAAACAGGTCCGGCCAAACATCCGCGCCCGGCCTCGTCGCAGCCTGCTTCTACTCTCCCCTGCTGAAGGTATAACTGTAATTTATCGTGTTTCATTGTTAAGTTTTGTGATTGGCATTAATTTCTCCCTTCGATACGCTTCGCTACTCAGGGAGCAAACCAGGAATCAAAAATTATCGATCGGAAGTTAAGCTTGTAATACATCAGGTATTTGCACAAATCTGAATACTACCCCACACCAGCTCGGCTGTTTTGTCCCAGCTAAATTTATCTTTCTGAATAAATCCCTTCTCTATCAGGTCATTTCTCAATTCCTTTTCCTGATAAATTTTAATCATCGCGTCCATAATCTGGTTGAGTGAAAACGGATCGACGTATAGAACCGCATTGCCGCCAACCTCGGGTAACGAAGTGGTATTCGAGCAAATAACCGGCACTCCGGCGTTCATTGCCTCGATTACTGGTATACCAAAACCTTCGAAAAACGGCACAAAAGTCAGCGCAAGCGACGCGCCAAGAACCTGGTGTAGCTCATCAGTACTCAGGCGACCGGTAAAAACCACATCGCTTTTATACCGCATCCCTTCATAGGTCATTTCAATATCGCCGGTTTTAAACATGTTCCCGCCAACAATCAACAACTTCACGTCCGATTCAACCGAAGTCCGGAAAGCGTCGTAGGCACGGAGCAACCCGCAAATATTTTTACGCGGGTGAAGCGAGCCGATGAAGAGAAAATAGCTGCTTCCACCGGCATATTTGTCGCGGGTGCTTTTCTGTTCCTCTTCCGAAGTAGGTTTGTACATCGTATTAACGCCGTTATAAACCACATCAATTTTGTTGCTGTCGATTTTGTAGGTGCGGGTCAGGTCCTCCTTCGAGAAAAAAGAAACTGTCACAATCCGGCAAGCTTTGCGGGCAAACTTCGGAAAGAAATGATTGTAATACTTTGCTTTCAACCACGGAAGGTCTTTCGGCCGGTGCGCAAAATTGATGTCATGAA
Organism: Bacteroidota bacterium; assembly: GCA_023393265.1. Taxonomy (GTDB): domain Bacteria; phylum Bacteroidota; class Bacteroidia; order Bacteroidales; family Prolixibacteraceae; genus Aquipluma. Next base: position 9,472 of record JAEWME010000130.1, read on the forward strand.
TAGCGGCCAGTTGTTTCACCGGCGTGCTAAGCGACAAATATCCGTCAGGAGAAAAAAACAAATCGGCCTTGTATTTCTTCAGGATTCGGGGTATCTGCAACTCAAACCAAATGTACCACAAAACAGGGTGACGGGTGGGCGGCGACAAAACTATCGGTTTCACATTTTCGGCGAAAACAAACTCGTCGGCATAGGGCCTGTCGAAAATAAACAAAAACTGGTGCTCCGGATGATCACGAGTGATACGCAGCAAAGTTTCGTGAGTGAACCAACCAATTCCTTCAAGTTTTCCCTGAAGCAATAAACGGGTATTTACGGCTATGATCATTCGCTCTGGTTGCAGGTTTGAAATCCGATCAAATGTACGAAGTCTGAACAAAAAAATATTACTTTTGAAACACTTTAATCAACTCAGGAAATCAACCCGATTGAAACGTAAGTTTATCACAAATCTGTTGCTACTCCTTTTCCTGAATGTTTTAATCAAACCTTTCTGGATATTTGGAATTGACCTGACTGTGCAAAACATGGTAGGCGATGCAAGCTATGGTTTGTATTTCTCGTTGCTGAATTTTTCGATGATTCTGAACATCCTGCTCGACCTCGGAATTACCAACTACAATAACCGGAACATTGCCCAGCACAGTCAACTTCTTAAAAAACATGTAAGCAATATTGTGGGTCTTAAGTTCCTGCTGGCCGGCGTTTATGCAATTGTTTGCATCGTTGTCGCACTGTTTGTTTACAGGCAGGTGGTATTTCACCTGCTTATTTTCCTGATTTTAAACCAGTTTCTGATTTCATTCACGCTCTATCTCCGGTCAAACATAAGTGGTTTGCATCTTTTTCGCACCGACAGCCTTTTGTCAGTACTCGACAGAACAATCATGATCGTGATCTGCTCGGTACTGTTGTTCACAAACATCACGAATCACGTTTTCAGGATTGAATGGTTTATTTATGCACAAACAACTGGTTATCTCACCGCAAGCCTCATCACGCTGGCTGTAGTACTGGCACGCACAGGGCGGCTAAAATTTCATTTTGACCGAAAATTTTTCCTCGCTTTCCTGAAAAAAAGTTATCCATACGCCTTGCTTATCTTGCTCATGTCGTTCTATAACCGGATTGATTCAGTGATGATTGTGGGTCTGCTCGGAGATTCTGTCGGGCCCGAACAATCAGGAATTTATGCCCACGCGTTCCGGTTGCTTGATGCCTTTTCGATGTTTGGCGCTTTATTCGGCGGATTGCTTCTGCCCATTTTTGCCCGGATGATCAAACAAAAAGAGGACATTGGATCGATGGTACAGTTTTCATTTTTACTGCTTTTTGTTCCCTCTTTACTGATCAGCATCTCCACCGGATTTTACGACCAGGAAATCATGGAGCTATTAAAATACAGCCATCCGGAACTTTCGGCATCCATTTTTCAACTTTTAATGGTCAGCTTTCTGGGAATTGTAACCACTTATATTTTTGGTACACTGCTCACCGCAAATGGCAGCATCAAAGAACTTAATTGGATGGCGATTGTTGGAATGGCAATTAACATCATTTTAAACCTGATTCTGATTCCAAAGTTGATGGCACTCGGATCTGCATGGGCAAGTCTGGCAACACAACTGTTTACTGCTTTGGCACAAACAGTTCTGGCAGTCTACATCCTGAAACTAAAAATTAACTACAGGATGATTGGAAAACTGGCTGTATTCGTTGCTTTTCTTTTTGTCGTCGGCTATTTCAGCAGGCAGATTGACCAGTGGATCGTGGGCTTTTTCACCGTCGCCATCAGCGGAATGTTATTCGCGTTCGCCATCAGGCTAATCAACCTGAAAGCTTTGGCTCAGATAATCAGAAACGAACAGGCATGAAACGCAGACTCACTCCGGAAGAGCTCCAAAATTCCGACGAATACGAATTACTGACAGAAGTTTCGCATGACCACCTCAAAGATTTTGTGGTGGAACAAATCATGGAAGAAAAGTATATCATCCGCGCATATTCGGCATACCAGATTGTCATGATGATCGTTTTCGCCTTCTTTTTCACCCGGGCAGCCGTTTTTGCGTTCAAAGGTTTTTATGAGCCTATTATTGGCGTGGGACTGGCTATTGCCTTTTCTTTTTCGCTACTCATTGTTTTCCACGAATTATTTCACGCGGCGGCATATTTGCTGACCGGCGCCCGAAAAATATCCTTCGGCTTTGTTCCCGGGAAGTTCGTGTTTTATGCGCTGGCCGACAGACAAGTAATCAAAGCAGGTGCATTTGCGCTGGTCGCGTTAGCACCGTTTGCCCTGGTTAAACTCGCAACTCTGGCGGGACTAATCATATTCTTTCAAAATCAGATTCTGCTCTATTTCTTTCTAAGCGTAATGTGCCTTCATGCACTTTTCTGTGCGGGCGACATGGCAATGCTGGCTTTTTACAACCTGCACCGGGGCAAAGAAATTTTGAATTTCGACAACCGGACTGAAGGAAAAACCTATTTTTACATCCGGAAACAGAAATAAATATCTACTCTTATCTTTTTTAATCATGACTATTTTCGAGGCTGTCGTTATTGCTGTTGTAGAGGGAATTACCGAGTTTTTACCTATTTCGTCAACAGGCCACATGATTATTACCGAAGCTTTGCTGGGAACGAACATCGACGAATTTACAAAAGCGTTTACCGTTAACATTCAGTTTGGGGCAATCCTTTCTGTGGTTGTTCTTT
>JAEWME010000132.1 GCA_023393265.1 Bacteroidota bacterium
CGATTTAATTCTATTTTTCAAAAGAATATTTTAATTGGCATTCGGTTTCTAAGATGCCTTTATTGGAAAGGGATTCCATCTTTCAAAAAGATAAAATCGTGGGTTATATCATCTTTTCCCGTTTCCAAATCCCGCCGGGGTACTTCCAACCTGCATTGTTGCGGTTCAAAGGTCCGGCGTTGCATCCCGGAGAGGGAACGTTGAGGCTTTCAGCCCCAATTTTTCGGCTCAAAAAGCCAACACTGCTTCTCAAAGACCCAGTTTTTCGGTTCGGAGTGCGAAACGAGATTCTCCGAGTGAGAATGATCCCGCTCGGAGAACCAAATTTCTCACCCGGAGCGCCAAATTTCCCACTCCGAGAACCAAATTTGCGGCTCGGAGAACCAAATTTCCCGCTCAGAATGGAATCGTTGAGTCTTTTTGCCGCAAACTTTTCGCCCGGAGCAGGGTATTAAATAACTAATCACAAAATTCCGGCGACTCACAAATTTCTTACTTATCGGGAACAGTGCATTGGTTATTCTCTGAAAAGTACTCAGAGGGGATTTTACCTGTAATTTGACGAAAGTTGCGTAAGGCTGTCGCCCGTGAACGAAAACCGGCATCAAAAAAAGCTTCCTGAAAATTGGACGCCTTGTTTGTCTCAATAAGCTGAATAAAATCCATGATCCGCAAGCTGCTGATATAAGCCGTATAGTTTTTGTACCCGCTTTCCTGTATCGCCTGAGCCAGGGTAGTCCGGTTTGTGTATAAAGCCGAAGCAAGTGAATTTAGAGACAGATCAGGATCACGCCACGCATAAGTTCGTTTCATGTAAGCGTCGAGCTGTTCTACCAAAATTTCATTTTTTATTTTCGAGTTAGATTTTTCACAACCTGATGATTCACCGGTTACAATGGGAGTATCTTTGGGCAAATTGCTTTTTTCTTCGTTTTCGCCTGTTTGAGAATCCGATTTGCCGATCAGGCGCACAAAAAGCTCCATATAAACGATGTACAGGCTACAGCCAACACTCACATAATAGTAAAGCATACGGATAAACCAGACATCAAACGTTAGCACCAACAGGTAGGCGATAATGTTAATGGAAAGTGTAATTACATATTTTCTGATCCAGGTACGGTTGGTATTATTGTATTTCCGGGTGTAAGGAACGAAAAAAATAACTGGCACAGTGGCCAAAATAGCGACAACGAGAAAAAGACGAAACCAAGCCTCGAACCGGTTACCACCCGGAATCATCTCCAAAAGCGATTTATACGCGGTATATTCAATGCCGGCCCGTATCGTTAAATAATAAATTCCGAATAATACTAATAACGGGAAGTACAACGTTACAAGCCGTTTGAGGTTGAGCCATCCGGGAGCAATAACTTCTATTGGGTACATGATGTACGAAATAATCATAAAAATTCCAAGTAACATCATCGGAACAGATACTATTACAGCGGGTTGTACACCATTACAGAGTGCAATAAATCGTGGAATGTAGTTGGCAACCGAAAACAGCACAATAAAAGCGAGGATTGTACGCGAACGCTCTCCCTCTTTCCGGCGTGAAAAAAGTAACAATGATGCTAGAAAGCAAACGAGCGCTCCTGCGAAAACAGTGGCCAGGTGTAAACTATGCATTGGCGATTACAAATTTGGCCTTCCCTCCTGAAATCAAAAAAAGGCCGGTCTTCCTATTCATAAAATACCTGTTGAAAAAATCAGTGAATCGCGCTGCGCAAGTACCGCATTGCTGATTGTATCCAAAAAGTATAATTGCAATATAAGCAATTCAGAAATGGGTAGAATTTCTTATCGCTGGTATTTTACAATATTACAAATCTATTAATCTTCGCGATAAAGCCGGGTCATCTTACCCGATTATTTTTAACAAAAAAAGGGAACAATCATTTTGTGATCTTCCCTTTCTTCTTCAGAAATTATAACCGGATTTTTCTACTTTCCGGTATTTACTGTTAATCAGTATTTAAAGTTTTATTGACTGGCTTTCCATTGAAACATGTGTTCCACGATGATATTGGAATCGCTCAATTTTTACCATGCTCGCATCGGCAGCTTGTGGCGCAATCACAATAAAATCCATGTTCTCAACATCCTGATCGACGGTCTCTCCATGTTTGATTTTTTTATCAATCCAGGTTCCCGAATTGGCGTAAATGCAGGCCTCTCCTTTTGTGTTGGTAAAAGTTTTCAGCATAGGTAGGTGCGTGTGGCCAAATACAACAATACGAACATTGGAACTCTTATTCTGAAAATACTGAACATTTGACATTTTGTCGAGAAACTCAGTATAAAGGGCACCCGGGATAGCTTCATTAGCTGAGGTAACTACCGGAACATTGTTGTAAGCCAATCTTTTCTCCCACGCGGCCTGGCTACATGACCCGCTGAACAGATTCATATCAATACTTCCGTCTTCTTTATTGAACGGGATTATGTCGTTTATGCTATAAGTGCCTTTGAAATTATCAATATTGGTAACAATTATTTTATCGTCGTAATTGTCTTTGACTGGAATGACACTCTTCAAAACCGATTTCCAAATGTTATAATAGGTAAACGTATTCACATGAGTTTCGTCGGCCGAGTTTAGTACAACGTCGCGAACCGGGACAATTTCGCTGGCTGCGGGATAATTGGTTACCGAGTTAACGGCAATCCGTGTAAAAAAATAACCGGCAGGCAAAATGGTACCATCGGCAACGTTTTGGTTACTATAAGGATCGGGCGCACAGAAAAAATCGTACCGATTACTATGCTCTATGGCTATTTTTGAAGTTGGGTTGTAAGTCCCAATTCCCAAACGATCGTCATCGCGGGCCTGGTTGATTCCCGGCAAAATCAATTCTACATTTTCCTTCTGAACCAGCAAATCGTGATTTCCGGGCGTATAAGTTACTTTTACCTTTCCATCTTTGATTATGCCATTCAGAATATCAATAACAGCTTTATTTTGGGTTGCAATTTTCTGAATAAACTCTTTCTGTGTTTTGCCATCGTAAGTATCTGTACGTGAAGGAACGTACCATTCGTCCAGCATATCGCCGGCAATAACCAGTTCCTGAACTGTTTTCGACTCACGGATTTCCGTCAGAAATTCAGCCAGCCGGGGAAGATGCGAGACACATTCAGAAAAAGTAAGATCGGCACCTAAATGCAGGTCACTAATAACCACTATTTTATTTCGCTCCTGAGTTTCTCCTCCGTTCACTAGATCAAACGGGTTATTGCCCGATATTGGAGAATCATCATCATTCTTTTGACAGGATATGGCAGAGAACATAACTCCTCCTACCACGGCTGAAGCGCCAATATTAAAAAAGTCTCTTCGTTTCATTTCTTTTGATTTTTAAAGGAAAGTTGTAGGTCCTTGTGTTTTTTATGCAAGTTAGGGCGAAAAAAAACTAACGATGTGGCATATTTACAAAATCGCCTGTTTCATTTTTACAATCCAGTATATTATATTAATAAAACAGGCTCTTAAACCAATTGCCACTTTACAACTACAGATAAAGGCCATTCTGCCTGATCGTTCAGAAGCTACTGCAACACAATAAATTCAAACCTGATATTTTTGTAAATATGGGGTTAATACCTCTCCTGTAAAGCAGTAATTTTTTAGTACCCCAACTGTTCCTGAATAAAGACGACGCTAATTCTGCCGCCATCGAATTGACCTTGAATGATGGAGTAATAATTACAAATTCTGTCGGGCGACTTGCAATCCGAACATCTACCTGTTATGGCGCAGGGAGTTTTCTTATTGAGGCGTTTTGCATCGAGAGGCGCTGCTACTGCTTTGATTCGCTCAAAGGCCTGTTCTTCTGTTTCAACAATTTTGTTGGTTCCGCAAACAAGAAAAACCTTTTTCGGGCCATAAATGATGGGGGCAACACGGCTTCCGTTCCCGTCAAGGTTGTATATCTTCCCTTCCGAACTGATGGCGTTGACGCTGCTCAGGAAAAAATCGGCGTTGAAATTCTGAAGATAAATTTCCTTTTTTTGCTCACGGCTTAACAAGGGCTGATATTTATCCAAAAATCTCAAATTACGATTTCGCAAATATTCATAAACACCACAAACTTCAAGAGTAACCGAATCTCCTACCCCAACAACAGCCCCGTCTGCAAACTGAGTTTCGAAAAACGGCAGCAAATCATTCCTGTTTTCCAAGACGAACGATTGAATGTTGTTTTTCGCCAGATTCGAAATTGTAAGTTGTAGATCTGCCATTTCAGAAGCAACCGATTAAAACTTCCGGGCGCGGTCCATTTCTCTGGAAGCATCTTTCAGCTTCAGGGTTTCCCGCTTATCGAAGGTTTTCTTTCCCTTGGCAAGTGCAATTTCGAGTTTGGCCAGTCCCCGGTCGTTAATGAAAAGTTTCAGCGGCACAATGGTAATCCCGCCTTCCTTGGCCTTTTTCTGTATTTTGTCGAGTTCCTTGCGCGAAAGCAGCAGTTTGCGGTCGCGTTTGGCAATGTGGTTGTTGCAGGTGCCCATTTCGTATTCGGCAATGTGCATGTTTTTCACAAACAGTTCGTCGGCCCAAAAAGCGCAATACGAGTCAACGAGGCTCGCTTTCGAGCTACGGATTGACTTGATCTCCGTTCCGGCCAGCTTGATTCCGGCCACGAAAGTCTCGAGGATTTCGTAGTCGAAGAAAGCCTTTTTGTTTTTGATCGATATGTTTTGTTGTCTGTGAGTCATTCGTTGTTGACACCTTTCATTTCGGTGTTGCAAAAATACATTATTTTGCAGAATCAAAACTTCAGAATTCAATGCAAGCGAATAAATATAATTTGATCACCATTCTAGGGCCAACCGCATCGGGCAAAACTGCCGTAGCAGCCAAAGTGGCCTCTGTGCTCGATGGCGAAGTAATCTCGGCCGACTCGCGCCAGGTTTACCGCGGCATGGATCTGGGCACCGGAAAAGACTACGCCGACTATGTGGTTGACGGCAAGCCGGTTCCTTATCACCTTATCGACATTGTGGACGCTGGTTACGAGTACAATGTTTTCGAGTACCAGAAAGATTTCCTGAAAGTTTTTGATGAAATCGGAAACCGGGAAAAACTACCAGTGATGTGCGGCGGCAGCGGACTATATCTCGAAGCTGTGCTGAAAAACTACAAGCTGATACAGGTTCCGATCAACGAAACACTGCGCCAAACGCTGGAAGGAAAATCGCTTGACGAACTGATAGAAATCCTGAAAAACTACAAGTCGGAACTGCACAACCAAACCGACATTGAGAACGAAAAACGCGCCATTCGGGCGATCGAAATTGAAGAATACTACCTTTCTCATCCTGAAGTAAACACCAGAATGCCCGACATCCGCAGTTTGGTGGTGGGCGTGCAATTCGACCGGCAAACCCGGAGAAAGCGCATCACCTCGCGGTTACGACAACGCCTGCGCGAAGGCATGCTGGACGAGGTTCAGCGCCTGCTCGACAGCGGGCTCACACCTGAGCAACTCACCTACTACGGCCTCGAATACAAGTTTATGACCCAACATTTAACCGGAGAACTAACGTACCAGGAAATGTTCGATGGACTGAATGTGGCCATTCACCAGTTTGCCAAACGGCAAATGACCTGGTTCCGCCGCATGGAAAAGCAGGGCATTGAAATCCGCTGGCTCGAGGGCTTTCTTCCACTCGAAGAGAAAGTTGCCAGAATTGCAGAATGGTATAATAGCTAGAAAGTTGCTTTTATATTTCTAAATACTTACC
>JAEWME010000144.1 GCA_023393265.1 Bacteroidota bacterium
ATGTTCTCGCCCGGAAAAGTGGTTGGGCGTGTTGGTCCAAACGAACCACCGCTTTGCGAAATGGCACCGCTGAATAAGCCTTTTGCCAGCGGCGAAGCACACAACATGCTCACCGAAATGGCTCCGGCCGACTCACCGAAAATGGTTACTTTCGAGGGATCTCCACCGAATGCAGCAATGTTCTTTTGTATCCATTTCAGGGCGGCGATCTGGTCGAGGATGCCGTAATTTCCTGAAACATGATTGGGGCTTTCGGCACTTAATTCAGGATGTGCCAAAAATCCGAACTGATTGACCCGGTAGGCAATACTCACCAGGATGACGCCTTTTTTTGCCAGCTTTTCGCCACTGATCCACGGATCGGATGTATAACCACCGGCAAATCCGCCCCCGTAAATATAAACCATAACCGGAATTTTGTCGCCGGCTGATTTGGCAGGTGTCCAAATATTCAGGTAAAGGCAATCTTCGCTTTTTCCTGAAGGAGGGTTGCCGCCTTGCATAGGTGCCGGAGCAAATTTGGTTGCCTGCTGTACACCTTCCCATTTAGCTGCCGGTTGCGGTGCTTTCCAGCGCAGTTCGCCAACCGGAGGGGCAGCAAATGGGATTCCTTTATACACTGTTAATCCGTCTTCAAGGGTTCCCTGCACCATTCCCTCCTGAACTTTTACAGGAGCAGGTTTCTGAGCGAAACCGCTGACGACAAATAGACCGGCAAATACTGCCAGCAAAACAAATTTCTTTTTCATTTTACTTCTTCTAAATTTCTACTTTTTCCAAAGGGTTGGTAAAAACCGGTAATAGAGCAAATGTCGCCAGGTTGCCCAATCGTGACCGCCATGCCCGCCAACATAATATTCATGGCGGATGTTGTGATTGGCCAGCGCTTCGTGCAACATTACACAGCGTTTCCCAATGAACCCGTTTGCTTCTTCGGATCCCTGTCCGACAAACAAATAGTCGACTTTTTGATTCACGTCCGGATCGTTTAAAAAGGCGGCCAGCGTAGATTCAGCATCGGTGTCGCCGGCGCTGAGTATTCCAAAATTCGCAAACAGGTCGAGCGAACGGAATCCAATAAACATGCTGTGCCTGCCGCCCATCGACAAGCCAGAAATAGCTCGTCCTTTCGGACTTTTGATCGTGCTGTAACTGGCATCAACCAAGGGAATGACGTGGTTGCGCAACTCTTTCTCAAAAAGATCGAACGTAAGCTCAGTATGTTTCGGGTGGTTTCGGTGAATCACCTGATTGTTGGGTATTGCAATAATCATGGGGCGCGCTTTGCCTTCTGCCAGCAAATTATCCATAATCAGGTTGGCACGCCCGTCGTAAATCCAGTTTGAGGGCAGTTCGCCGCTTCCTCCAACGAGATAAAGCACGGGATAGGTTTTCCGGGGATCGTATCCGGGAGGGGTATAAACATACATCTCCCGTTCGCCACTGGTCACGTCGGAATGATAGATGTGTCGGGTAACATTTCCGTGTGGTACGTTTCTGGCATCGTAATAGGCTGGCCCGTCGCCATGAACAATCAACTCGCTGTAGGGTGGCATGGCTGTAAAGGCGGCCATGGTGTTACTCGGATCGCAAATCTGAACTCCGTCTACAACAAAATGATACTCGTACATATCTGGTTCGACCGGGCCCACGGTCAACGTCCAGATTCCGTCAGCTCCTTTTTCAAAGGGAACCTGCTCCCTTCCTTTTCCAAGCGCTGTTAGCACGGCACCAGTGAGTTTCACCACTTTGGCTTCCGGAGCTTTCAGCCGAAAAGTCACCGTATGGTCGTCGCGCACTTCAGGAGAATTTAAGGGCGCACTGAAAGGAACTAACCCTTCGGTGTCCTTTTGAGGATTATAGTCGAGATTCACATTGGCCTGCTGACCGAAACAGATCACAGCAGTTCCCAGGAAACCAACAACAAAACACAGAGTTTTAAATTTCATCGTATGCAAAAATTAGAGATGAAACGACTATTTGAACAGCAGTTGAGCATACTGGTACAAATCTCTTCGCCAGGTGAGCCATTCATGGGCCGTGCCGGGCGATTCGTAATACACATATTTTATTCCCTGTTTGTCCATCATCTTGCGGAAAGCACCCACCGAACCCGGGAACGGATTGGGTTCTTTTGTTCCGAGACCCAACCAGAAAACCTTGATTTGTTTGTTCAGCGCTTCACCATTTTTGAACGCACCATTCAGGAAAGTTTCCACATTGATTTCTTCGGAACTCGGGTAATTCGATGTTCCGCTGAAACCGCCGTACGAGGCAAACTTGTCAAGATTATTCATGATGATACGCATGGTTTGATTAGCTCCCATTGATAATCCTGCAATGGCGCGGTGTTCACGGTCGGCAACGGTTCTGAACCGGACATCGATCATCGGAATGATTTCGTTGATCATCACCTCTTCGAACACCGAAGCCGGTCGCCCCGGGTTTTCGCCGGTTTGCGGTTTATTGGCGTAGCCGTTGTCCATCACTACAATCATTGGTACAGCTTTCCCGGCAGCAATCAGGTTGTCGAGAATCAGTCCTGCCTTTCCCTGAGAAGCCCAGCCGGTTTCGTCTTCGAAACTTCCGTGCTGAAGATAAAGCACCGGGTAACGTTTTTGTTGATTTTGTCCATATTCAGCCGGTGTATACACAAAACATCGCCGGAAGGCATTGGTCAGTTTTGAAAAATAGATGTTCTCACTAACCAATCCGTGCGGCACGTCTTTCACCGCGTAAAAATCCTGGTCGGTGGCCGAAATCTCGATCCCGCTTCCCCAGCGACCGGCTCCATAAAAATAGCGCGTCCCCGGGTCGGGAACCGAGGCGCCGTCGATATTCAACTGGTAGTAATGAAACCCTTCGTCCTGCGGAGCCGATTCGCCTGTCCATACACCTTTTTCATCTTTTACGAGGTCGTATTTCACACCACCGATATCAAGCTGAACTTTGTTTGCATTGGGTGCAGCAATCTGAGCACGGACCCGTCCTTCGGAGTTTACCTGCGGAAACTGTTTTCCCTGTTGGTTCACCGTCGAAGGTTTAAAATCTTCCTTAGCCGGAGCATTCTGTGCAGAAATTCCATAAGAAATCAGGGCCGCCAGCGCAATTGAAATGATGTATTTTTTCATGTTCAATCAATATTATTCTTTAAAAAGCATGGGTGCCAGCTGGTACAAACTGCGGCGCCAGGTCTGAAATTCGTGTGCTGTTCCTTCTGAAACATACGAAACCGCATTCATTCCGGCTGCGTTCAATGCTTCCGCTGAATTTTTCACACCGTCGGGACGTTCTTTACTCCCGCAACTCAGGAAAATGAGTTTCACTTTCGATTGATCCTTGATATCCTCCGGAGCGTAAGTTCCTCCGCTCAAAAGTGCGTAATGCGAAAAAACTTCGGGTTTATTCAGCGTAATGGTTTTGGTTTCCATGCCGCCCATCGACAAACCAGCCATTGCGCGGTGCGGCTGGTCGGCAATGGTGTTGAAATTGGCATCGATATACGGAATCAATTCATCCACCAAAACTGTCTGAAACGGTTTGATGTCGAAATTGCGCAGCCCGCCGAATTTGATTTCGTTGGTCATTCCGTATGTCATCACAATAATGAACGGCTTGATTTTGCCTTCGGCAATCAGGTTGTCCATAATTAAGTTGGCATGGCCCTGGTTGCTCCACGCGGTTTCATCCTCGCCCCAGCCGTGTTGCAGGTAAAGAACCGGGTAGCGTTTTTTTGCATCTTTTCCATAGCCGGGAGGTGTGTAAACAAAAGCCCTGCGCGAAGTTTGGGTGCTTGGCGACGGGAATAAAACCTGTTGCACATGACCGTGAGGAACATCTTTCAGTGCATAAAAATCCTGGTCGTGTGCCGGAATTTCGATCCCGCTTTCCCAACGGGTTGAACCATAAAAATTCAGAGCGCCCGGATCATTAAATACGCCGCCATCAATTGTAACATGATAATAATGAAACCCCTCATCCATCGGACCGGCAGTTGTACCCATCCAGGAACCATCATCCGCTTTTGCCAATGGTGTACCTCCTCTGGTTCCGCCCAGTCCGAGACTGACTACCACACTTTGAGCCTGAGGCGCCTCTATTTTAAAACGGGCGTAACCCTGCGAGTTGACCATAGGGTATTCTTTCCCTGGCTGATTTAATGTTGATGGTTTAAAATCTTCCTTAATTTCTGTTGTGCTTTGAGCAAAGCAAAGACTTCCGGTTAATACGAAAGAAATCAGAAAAGTGAATACTTTGTTTTTCATTGCTGGTAGTTTTTAAATCTATTTCTTGAATAAAAGTGGAGCAAACTGGTACAGACTGCGCCGCCAGCTTTGCCATTCGTGGGCGGTCTGCGGAGAAACATAGAAAAATGTGTTCATTCCGGCTGCTTTCAGCTTATCGGTATTTTCCTTTGGGTCGCCCCAAGGTCCCGGGCGTGGGTTTTCAATTTCGCGACTACCGTAACTGATGAAAACCAGCTTTACTTTTTCCTTAAAACCGGGCGCCTTGTTAATGTCCTCAACGGTGATACTTCCGCCGCTGAACAAACCAACGTAAGAGAATACTTCAGGATGCGCCAGAGTGATCACCCGGGTTTGCATGCCCCCCATCGACAACCCGGCCATGGCCCGGTGCTGCGGGTCGGCCAGTGTCCGATAGTTTGCATCTACCATTGGAATGATGTCGTTCAGTAGGGTATTCATAAACCCATCGGCCCACCCCACCGGTGGCCATTGGGCAGGACGTTCGCCGTTGGCAGGCCGTGGCGGCATGCGCCAGGCTCCGTTGTCC
>JAEWME010000043.1 GCA_023393265.1 Bacteroidota bacterium
AGCAGAAACCAGCCTGCGCGAAATGCTCGACGGGCAGTTTGGCGATGCCAGCAAAAAAGTTGTTATTGAAGAGTTTCTGAGTGGCATTGAATGCTCCGTTTTCGCCATTACCGATGGTAAGGATTACAAAATTTTGCCGGTTGCAAAGGATTACAAACGTATTGGCGAGGGCGACACAGGCTTGAATACGGGCGGGATGGGAGCTATTTCGCCGGTTCCGTTTGCCGACGACATATTTATGCAGAAGGTTGAAGACCGGATTATCAGGCCGACAGTTGACGGTCTCAGGAAAGAAGGAATTCCGTATAACGGTTTTATCTTCTTCGGGCTGATTAACTGCGGCGGAGAACCAATGGTGATTGAATACAATGTCCGAATGGGCGATCCCGAAACCGAAGCGGTTATGCTCCGGATTAAGTTGGACTTTGTTGAGTTGCTCATAGGTGCCACTAACGGTACATTAGCCGAAAAAGATATTGAAATTGACAGCAGAAATGCAGTGACCGTAATGCTTGTTTCGGGCGGTTATCCTGGACCTTACGAGAAGGGTAAAACGATTTCAGGACTGGAAAAAGTAGAATCGGGCATCGTTTTTCATGCCGGAACCAAATGGATTGACGGTGAGGTGCAAACTGACGGTGGTCGCGTGCTTTCGGTCAGTTCTTATGGGAACAGCATGAAAGAGGCACTCGAATGTTCATACCAGAATGCTGCTTTGATCGATTTTGAAGGAATGTATTACCGAAAGGATTTGGGGTTCGATCTGTAAAATTTGTAATTGACAGGCCATGTTACTGAAGGCGTTAAAATCAAACCAGCCATTTTATTTCTTGCTGATACCGTTTGTTGCAACGGTTTTTTGGATCAAATCGTTGCTGTCGCCAATGGCGTTTCCGTTTTTCCCCGACGAGGACATGATGATTCTCTACCAGCCTGTGAGTATGCTGCTCGGGAAAAACCCACTGGTCAGCAGTATTGTCGCGCTTTTCTTTATCATTCTTCTTGTATTTCTTATCCTGAAGTTAAATGTACAGTACGCCTATATTCGTGGCCGGTCATTTTTGCCATCGAGCCTGTTCATTATTATCACCAGCGGATTGCACGAACTTCATGCCATGCACCCGGTGTATTTTGCTGCACTTTTCCTGATTCTGGCCATTGACCGTATATTTGCTTCGTACGAGAAAGATATAATTCACTCCAATGCCTTCGAATCGGGTATTTTTCTGGCCATTGGCTCGCTGTTTTACCTCAACCTGGTCTTCTTTTTTCCCATTCTCTGGATAGGTTTTATCATCATAAAACCAAAGGTAAACTGGAGGGAGTTTATTTTATCGCTTCTGGGCTTTGTTCTGCCCTGGGCGGCGGCATTCATGTTCTATGCTGCAACAGGCCAAATCGACGCGCTTTTCCGTATTTTAACGGCCAATATTACTTATCACCAGGTTTTCCTGAAAGGTAATTTGCCAATCCAGATTTACATTGGCTACCTGCTTTTCGTTACCTTTTTGGCAAGCATTTTTATTGTGGGCCAGTACGACGAAAAGAAGATCAGCTCACGAAAATATTTCAAGACTTTCTTTTGGATATTCCTGATTGCAGCGATTTTGGTGTTTGCCAATCCGGCTGTTTCACAGGAGATTATTTTGCTTATGGCTATTCCGCTTACTTACCTGATCTCCAATTACCTCATTTTTATGAAACGACAAATCTGGGGCGAGGTGTTTCTTTACATGCTCGTTGCAGGCGTTGTTTATCTGCAATTCGTGTAGGCCTTTCCACCTGGCTCCAGACTTTTCTAATCTTTTGTCCTGAAATCTATCAGAACCAGTTTTTCCATTTAAACAGCAGCACGCCAAGCAGCGAGAAGACAATGGAGATTGAGATCACGTAAATAAATGCGTGAGGTGAGTTTTCGAAGGCATTTGGAACATTCATCCCATACAAACTGGCAACGAGTGTCGGGATCATCAGGATAATGGTGACCGAGGTCAGCTGTTTCATGATGACGTTCAGGTTGTTCGAAATAACCGAAGCAAAAGCGTCCATCATGCCACTTTGGATGTCGCTGTAAACATTCGACATTTCGAGCGCCTGTTTGGTTTCAATAATTACGTCTTCCATCAGGTCTTCGTCGTAATTTAAAGCTTGCAGGTTTCGGCTGGTGCGCATTTTTGCCAGCACCATTTCGTTCGATTTCAGCGAAGTAATAAAGAAGACCAGGCACTTTTCCATTCGGAGCAAACGATGAAGCTCTTTGTTTTTTGTCGCGTTTTCAAGGTCTTTTTCAATCAGGGCAGTCTGTACGTTTATTTCTTTCAGGAATTGAAGGAACCAAACGGCAGAAATCAGGAAAATTCTGAGCACATAGTCGAAACGATTGAAAATGGTAATTTTATTATCGTTTACCGCTTTGATCAGTGATGGAATTATTTCAGTCTTTCGCGAGCAAATCGAAATGATGTGTTTGTCGCTGATAATGATACCCAAAGGTACGGTGATGAAAGGAATGCCATTGTTTTGGTTATTCAATGGTACACGCAGGATGATCATGACCATGTCCTCTTCTATTTCAACACGTGAGCGCTCGTCGGTATCGAGAACGTCCATGATGAATTCACGGGGTACATTGTAGTCGCTGATTAATAATTCTACTTCTTCGTTGGTAAGTTCCTGTGAGTTGATCCAGCAGTTTGGCTGGTATTCATTCAGACGGGTAAAGGAATTACCGGTTTCCCAATAAGCAATCATAGTCTCTCCGTTTTTACGACAAACAGAGCCTATGATCCGCTCTGTTTACCGGATTAATAACTTAGTTAACTGTGTCGAATGATAATCGTCCATTTTGGATTCTTGATAATTTCGCTGCAAATGTAAGTTATTTGATTTACAAACCTGAATATTTGCTGAATAAAAATACCCGAAAAGTAGAATTGGGCTTCTTTTTTGGTTTTTTAACGTTTACTGAAACTCTTTTTGAATACATTTATTGTTGTATAGTGTTTGTTATTAGTATGTTATGTTGATTGTTTGTTGTTGAGGTAAGTCATGTAAAATACTCCTGAAAATGGAAGAATTACGCTACTTCAACCGAAAAGTTTTCTATTTTTATCGGGCTCATTTGTTTGGATGCAGCAAAATTATAAACCAACTAAAAACACGCCAGTATGATTAACCGCAAATTACGCATGGGGATGGTCGGTGGTGGATCGGGAGCTTTCATCGGTGCCATTCATCGCATTGCCGCTATCATGGACGGTCAGGCTGAATTGGTCTGCGGCTGTTTCAGCACCAATCCCGAAAATTCTCTTTCATCCGGACGTTCCTATTTTCTTCCCGATCATCGCATTTACAAAACGTATGAAGAGATGATGGTAACCGAAGCAAAACTTCAGGAGGGCGACCGAATGGATTTTGTGGTGATTGTTACGCCCAATAACAAGCATTTTGAACCAGCCATGCTGGCCCTCGAAAACGGTTTTCACGTGGTGCTCGATAAACCAATTACGTTTACACTGGAAGAGGCGCTTAAGTTGAAAGAGAAGATCGAAGAAACCGGCTTGCTGTTTGCCCTAACACATACTTATTCAGGATATCCGGCGGTGAAACAGGCACGACAAATGGTTGCAGGAGGAATGTTTGGAAAAATCCGAAAAATCTATGTAGAATATCCGCAGGGATGGTTGGCCTCGCGAGTTGAAGACTCCGGAAATGCGCAGGCAGCCTGGCGTGTCGATCCGAAACGATCAGGAAAAGCAGGTGCAATGGGCGACATCGGTACCCATGCCCACCATTTGGCAGAGTATATTACGGGGCTGAAAACAACTGAGCTTTGTGCCGAACTGACTGTTTTTGTCCCTAACCGGCACCTTGATGATGATGGCGCTGTTTTGTTGCGCTTCGACAATGGTGCAAAGGGCGTTTTAATGGCTTCGCAAATCTGTGCAGGTGAAGAGAATGCCTTGAAAATTCGTGTATATGGTGAAATGGGCGGCATTGAATGGGCGCAGCATGAACCTAATACCTTGCTGGTGAAATGGACGGATAAACCAACTGAAATTTATCGCACCGGAACCGGCTTTATGGGATCGGCTGCGGTTGCCAACACCCGAACTCCGGGAGGACATCCCGAAGGCTATCTGGAAGCATTTGCGAACATTTACAGAAATTTTGAACTCACACTTCGGGCACGGCTGAATGGTGAACAACCAAAAGCTGAATGGCTCGATTTCCCCGGAGTGGAAGATGGAATTCGCGGAATGAAATTCATCGATGCCGTTGTCGAATCGGGATACAACGATCGGGTAAAATGGATTCCTTTTGGATAATTTCCTATAAATTATAATTTTATCAGAAACCAATAAAACAAAATATTATGGGCAGACCAGTGACTTTATTTACCGGACAATGGGCCGACCTACCCATTGAAACCATGTGCCAGAAAGCACTTGAGTTCGGATATGATGGCCTTGAGCTTTGCACCTGGGGCGATCACATGGAAATCGACAAGGCCGATCAGGCTTACTGTGATGCACGTCGCGAATTGCTGAATAAATACGACCTTCAATTGTTCACCATTTCAACTCACCTCGTGGGCCAGTGTGTTTGCGACCCGATTGATGAGCGGCACCGTGGCATTGTCCCTGATTATATTTGGGGTGATGGTGATCCGGAAGGAGTGCGCCAGCGTGCAGCAGCCGAAATTATCAAAACTGGCAAAGTTGCCAAAATGCTTGGTTTGGACACGGTGGTCGGTTTTACCGGAAGTTCAATCTGGCACATGCTCTATTCATTTCCGGCAGTTAGCCAGGAAATGATTGATAAGGGCTATGCCGATTTTGCAAAACGCTGGATCCCGATTCTGGACGAATACCAGAAAATGGGAGTACGTTATGCGCTGGAAGTTCACCCGACTGAAATAGCTTTCGATATTGCAACTGCCCGCCGCGCCTTGAAAGCGGTTAATTATCATCCCGCTTTTGGTTTCAATTTCGATCCCAGCCACCTTGGATACCAGGGTGTGGACTATGTGAAGTTTATTTATGAGTTCGCCGATCGCATCTACCATGTTCACATGAAGGACGCATATTGGAACGAACATCCCATGGAAATTGGCGTATTTGGTGGCCATACCGACTTTGGCGACAACCGTCGCTACTGGAATTTCAGGAGCCTGGGTCGGGGGAAAATTGACTTTGAAGCCATCATTCGTGCCCTGAACGACATTAAGTACCAGGGGCCACTTTCGGTTGAATGGGAAGACAGCGGCATGAACCGTGAAGCAGGTGCGTCCGAATCATGCGATTTTGTTCGATACAGCGATTTTGATCCTTCAGGAGTGGCATTCGACGATGCCATGCGAAAATAATATCCTGCCGGAACCTCCTCGTGTCGTTCCGGTTTTTAAATTTCTAGTTTCAAAAAAATTAATAATGACCAACCGACGTAATTTCCTTAAAAGTACAACAACTGCAGCAGTGGGACTCAGCCTTGCTGCCACTATGCCAATTCCGATGAGTGCCTGTTCAGGGGCAAACGATAAACTTCGTTGTGGGGTGATTGGAGTGAACGGGATGGGTTTTGCCGATTTGGCTGCCTTTCTCCGCCAGAAAAATACTGAATGTGTTGCACTCTGCGATGTGGATAGCAATGTGTTGAACAAACGTGCCGCAGAAACCGAAAAAGCGCAGGGTTTCAAACCAAAACTTTACGGCGATTACCGCAAACTTCTCGAAGATAAAGATGTGGACGTGGTAATCATCGGGACTCCCGATCATTGGCACTGTCTTCCGATGGTAGAAGCCTGCCAGGCCGGGAAAGATGTATACTGCGAAAAACCGCTTGGCAATTCAATCGAAGAAATTAACATCATGGAACGTGCCGCCAACAAGTATAAAACGGTGGTTCAGGTGGGGATGTGGCAACGTAGCGATCCGCACTGGCTCGATGCGGTAAATTTTGTGAAATCGGGTAAACTGGGCAAAATCCGAACTGTGAGGACCTGGGCTTACCAGGGATGGATGAACCCGATTCCAGTGAAACCAGATGGCGAGGCACCGGCAGGAGTTGATTATAATTTTTGGCTCGGCCCGGCAAAACAACGCCCCTTTAACCCCAACCGCTTTCATTTTAATTTCCGTTGGTTCTGGGATTATGCAGGCGGATTGATGACCGACTGGGGTGTCCACATCATCGATTACGGGTTATTCGGTATGGGCGACAAAGCTCCCAAATCGGTGATGGCAATGGGTGGTAAATTTGGTTATCCTGACGATGCTTCGGAAACCCCCGATACTTTGCAGGCGCTCTACGAGTTCGACGGGCACACTTTGTTGTGGGATCACGGTGTTGGCAGTAATGCCGGTTATTATGGCCGCGACCATGGTGTCGCTTATGTTGGCAACAACGGAACGCTGGTTGTCGACCGTGGCGGATGGGAAGTCATTCCGGAGAGGAGAGATCAAAAAGACCTGGTTGAAAAAGTGCCATATACCAAAGGCGCAGGAAAAGGACTTGATTTGCACATGGCCAATTTCATCGAAGGTGTGAAAGACCGGAATAGAAACCTGAATGCAAACGTAGAAACTGCTGCCAATACGGCCCGTGTTGCTCATTTAGGCAACATTGCGCTGCGCACCGGTCACCGTTTGTACTGGGATGCCGAAAAAAGCCTTTTCATCAACGATGATGAGGCCAATAAATACCTGGTACCCGAATACCGCGCACCGTGGGTACTTCCGAAGATTTAACTGAGCGATGCAATGATACCGAGACCCGGAGCATAAATTTGTTCCGGGTTTTTGTTATAAATCAGCGTATAAATAGTTGGATTGATTTACTTTTGCCCCTCCTGGATGGCTTTGTGTTATCAGCATTTTCAGGATTGTACTTTTGTCCGCCCCGAGTGAACTTATTGCCTGATTTTGAGTTTATAAGAAAAAGCTAAACATGACTCAACCAATTATAAACCGGTCGTTTCCGGAGAAAACCGCGCTCATATTTGGGCAGGAAAAATATACTTATTCCGAGCTGCTGAAACGCGTTGAGCAGTTCGCGCTTTTATTCAGCCAAAAATCGTACACCAAAGTGGCCATTTATGCTGAAAACAGCCCTTCGTGGATTTTTGCTTATTACGCTGCCCTGCAAAATCACTGCATTGCTATTCCGATTGATTTCCTGGCCTCTGCTGATGACGTGGCTTATATTGTTGACGACTGTCGACCTGATTTACTTTTTTCGAGTGCTTCGATGAAAGAATCTTTGGCTAAAGTGGAAGAGAAGACTGTTCACAAACCTGAAGTCCTGATTTTTGAGCAGCTCATACTGGATGAGCGTGCATCGGAAAGTCAATGGCTGAATCCCAAAAGTGAAGATGATACGGCTGCAATTATTTATACTTCAGGAACGACTGGCAGTCCAAAAGGTGTAATGCTTTCATATACCAATATCCGAGTAAATATGCACGGCGTAATTGAATGCGGCATTTTTCGGGCCGAGCGTCAGGTGATGATTTTTCTTCCGCTTCACCATGTTTTTCCGTTGGTTGGCAGCATGATGCTTCCTTTTCATGTGGGCAGCACGGTGCCGATGGCGCCTTCGATGCAATCGTCAGACCTGATGAAAACTTTTGCCGAAAACCAGGTCGCTGTTTTTATTGGAGTGCCAAGGTTATATGAGTTAATGTATCGCGGAATAAAGGCTAAGATTGATCAAAGCTTTGTAGGGCGAACGCTGCTCGGACTGGTTTTAAAGACCAAAAACCGCAAACTTGGGAAGACTATTTTTAAGAAGGTACACCAGGGATTTGGAGGAAGTCTGCAGATAATGGTAGCGGGCGGGGCTGCGCTGAACCGCGAGGTTGGCACATTTTTTCATTACCTCGGATTTGATATTCTGGAAGGTTTTGGAATGACTGAAGCTGCTCCTATGATCACTTTCCCACGCCCGGGCAATGTAAAGATTGGCTCAACGGGACAAGCGTTGCCGGGTTTGCAGGTTGAAATTCGTGATGGTGAGATTGTGGCAAAAGGACCAAGCATCATGAAGGGCTATTACAATCGGCCCGAAGAAACCGCAGAGGTACTGAAAGATGGCTGGCTATATACAGGCGATTTGGGTTATCTCGACAAAGATGGATTTCTGTTTATTACTGGCCGCAAAAAAGAAATCATTGTATTACCAAACGGGAAAAATATCAATCCGGTTGAGATCGAGATGAAACTCGATAGTTTTTCACCGGCGATTAAGGAATCGGGCGTTTTCATGCACAACGACCTGCTCCATGCGCTTATTTTTCCCGATGTGAACTACTTGTCGGAAGCAGGTGTGGAAAATATTAACCAGTATTTCCGCGACCAGGTTATCTCTCCGTTTAATTCGGAGATGAGTTCCTACAAACGAATCATGCAGTTTACACTCGTGAAGTCGGAATTGCCACGCACGAGGCTTTCGAAACTTCAGCGCTTCAAATTTCCGGAGTTACTGGTGCAAAAACAGGAAGGGCAACAGGAAAAAGATGAGCCCAATACGGTTGAATACAAAGCCATTAAATCGTTTATCGAAAGTCAGGTCGATATGGATATTTTGCCCGACCATCACCTGGTTTTCGATATTTCGATGGACTCACTTGGAAAATTAAGCCTGATTGATTACATCGAAAAAACATTTGGCATCAGGCTTAACGAAGAGCAATTGTTGAAATTTCCATCGGTGCGTAAAATTGCCGAACACATTCAGAATAACAAGAAGTTTCACATCATTGGAGAAAAGTCGGGCTGGACTGGCGATTTGAAAGACGAGTCGGATGTAATCCTACCTAAATCGTCTGTTTTCCTTGGCCCAATTGTCAGTTCGGTACGGGCTTTTTTCAGGCTTTTTTTCAAATTTCAGGTGGAGGGTCTGGAAAATATTCCCGAAGGTGCCTGTTTCCTGGCGCCAAATCACGAAACCAAGCTCGATGCTTTTTTGGTGTTGTCGTATTTGAATCGCGACACTTTACACAACACGTTCTCCTACGCAAAAAAAGATCACGTGGATGGCTGGGCCAGGCGTTATCTGGCTCGAAACAGCAACGTCATTGTTATGGACTTAAAAAAAGACCTGAAGCATTCGATCCAGAAAATGGCTGAGGTGGTAAAGCAAGGAAAGAAAATCCTGATTTTTCCGGAAGGAACACGAACGCTGACGGGAGAGCTGGGCAAATTCAAGAAAACTTATGCGATTTTGGCGTCTGAACTGAATGTTCCTGTTGTTCCGGTGGTCATTACCGGTGCTTTTGAAGCTATGTCGTCGGGAGGTCGGAAAATCAAACGCGGTGCAAAAATCACCGTTGAGTTTTTGCCTGCCGTTTATCCTGAAAATCTGAAGCCGGAAGAACTGAATGTTTTGGTGAAAGAAAAAATTGCAGAAGTAAAGCATAAAAGTAGCCCGAAGTAGATCTTATTATTTCTCACTTTACTTATGGTTTCCAAATTTCCCAAACTTGGGACAAAGCAGCTTGTAGCCGTAAGAACTAAAGACCTCAGCATCGGTGGAAGCTATGACATGATGTAGAGGAAAACAGATAGGTCACTCTTAAGATAACAAATAAGAGTGACCTTTTCGGATCACTCTCATTGTTCTCAAATTTATAGTTCTTCGGATTAAGCACCAATCTTGATAAACCGATCTTTTGCAGTCATTGAAATTCCGCAACGTTCAGGAGCAGCATTTTCATAGGTGTTTCCGCAGGTTCCGCAAACATAGTAAACCGAAGGAAGTGAAGTTTCCTGTTTATCCTGCAAAGCTTTCAATGCCTTTTCGTACAGCACTTTATGCTTTTTCTCAACCTGGAAGGCGTAATTAAATGAAACCATGCCCAGGTTTACATTTTCTGTTTGGGCATCGGTAATAAAATCGGGGTACATGGTTGCTACTTCATACGATTCGCCGGCAATGGCATCCTTCAGGTTTTCAACAGTTGTTTTTATATCGAATTTCGGATTTACTGTCGGAATGCTTGCATTAAGTTGCTGTAAAACAGCTTTGTGATTTCCGGCATGAATACTTTCGGCTTTTGAAGCTGCCTCGAACAGCGCGGCAACTTCCAGGTTGCCTTCTTCACGCGCTTTCTTGGCGAATGCGGTATATTTTGCACTTGCTGTTGACTCGCCGGTAAACGCGGCCTGAAGATCTTTTACTGTTTTATCGCTGGCGGCATAAAGTGTTGCATATCCAAAAACAAAGAATAAAACCAGCACTAAACTTTTTGAGAAATTTGTTTTCATCATTTTCATCTTTAAAAATTTGACATGAATTGTTTTTAATTTATGTGTCAAAAGTAGATGTGACTATCTGAGGCAAGACTAAAGAGAATCTTAAAATTAGCTTAAGAGTTATTTTTTTGAAGGAAAGATTACTTCGACCAAAGTTCCGTTACCCGGTTCGCTCGAAATATTGATTTTTAAACGGAGAATATCGGCGAACCGTTTTACAATGGCCATGCCCAGACCATTTCCTTTTACTGCAAAGTTGCGCGATTCGTCGGCACGGTAAAACCGTTCGAAAATCTGAGAAATCTGTTGTGGGGTCATTCCAATGCCCTGATCGCGAACCAACAACACGGTTTGTGACTGATTACTTCTGAAACCTATTTCAACTTCACCGCCCGGATCGGAGAATTTGATGGCGTTTGTTGTCAGATTTTCCAGAATTTGTTCCAGCATAAACCGGTCTGAAAAAACTTCCATATCAGGAGCAATATTGATTTTCAGCGATACCTGATTTTGATCCAGCTTTTCACTCAACCGAATGGCCAACGCGTGGACCATTTCTTCGATTTGAATCATCTGGAGATTTACAGGAATGGTGCCGACTTCGTACCTGGCCAAAAGCAAAAGTTGTTCAACCAGAACAGTCATGCGGTTTACCTCCGACAGTCCATACTGAATTTTTTCGATGTATTGTTCCGGCTCCCGTTGCTTACGGAGCAAAACTTCCAGCGTTCCTTTTAATGCCGAAAGTGGAGTTCGCAGTTCATGCGATGCATCGGCCGTGAATTGTTTCTCGCGCAGAACTGCGTCTTCGAGCCGGTCGAGTAAGCTATTGATCGTATTAACCAAGGTATAAAGTTCGTCTTTGTATTTGGGTAGTTGAATTCGCTGGTTCAGGTTTTCGCGGGTAATTTTCTGGGCAGCATGGGTAAGCTGATAGACCGGGTCGATACTTTTTCGGGCTATAAAGACAACAATGAAGTATAAAACAAGCAGAACCAGTGGAAACGCAAAGAGCAGGACCATCCGCAGATTTTTAAGCACCAGAAGCGAGTCGTCAAGCGGAATGGCTACCGAGAGAAACCCGATGATCCTTCCATCGATCGTGATTGGCGTTTGCACCTGGCGAACGGAAGATTTGTCAAGATGAGTATCAAAATAGGTTTCGATTTTATATTCAGGAAAGGTAGCCAACTTCTCCTTCACCAGGTTGGGCGATTGCTTCAGTATCGCACCTGTTGTGTCAGTTATCTGCACAAAGGTTGGGTTCACTTCAACCTGGGCATGTTCACCTTCGTCCCATTCTTTTAAATTCGCAATGATTATACGGTCGTTAAAAGTTACGATACCATTCTCCAATTCCGACGATTCGGCCTTCAAATCTTCGTCGAGATACCGATACACCGAGCCCGAGACCACAACGTAAATGGCAACGAAAACCACGACGATCAGCATGGCTGTCGCCGAAAGAAAATAGAGCGCTATCCGATTGCTGAAACTGGTTCGTATCATTCGTCTTTGATAATGTAACCAACTCCCCTGATCGTAGTTATCAGGTTTGTGTCGGAAGTACCATCAATCTTTTTCCGGAGGGCATTAATGTAAACGTCGATTACAGATGTGTTGTAATCGAAATGAATGTCCCACACGTGCTCGATGATCCGGCTCCGGGTGCAAACCTTCCCTTTGTTGCGCAATAAAAATTCAAGAAGGGCAAATTCCTTTTGTGTCAACGAGACATCCTGATTTTCTACAAAGACCTGATGTGTATTCAAATCCATCACCAGGTCCCCGTGAATAATTCGCGAATTTTCAGGCTGTTTTCCACGTAGTTGAACTCTCACCCTAGCCAACAATTCCTCAAAAGAAAATGGTTTCTTAATGAAATCATTGGCACCCATTTCGAGTGCAAAAACGG